>JBGSXK010000791.1:0-9042 GCA_041751455.1 Anaerolineae bacterium | reverse complement strand
AACTGGCCCGCCAGCTCAACGAATTCATCCCGGAATACGAGTTTGTGGGCGAAGCAGACAAGACTCTGT
Organism: Anaerolineae bacterium; assembly: GCA_041751455.1. Classification (GTDB taxonomy): domain Bacteria; phylum Chloroflexota; class Anaerolineae; order Aggregatilineales; family Phototrophicaceae; genus JAIOHN01. The sequence continues at coordinate 8,973 of JBGSXK010000791.1, read as the reverse complement.
TTGATGTAGCCGCCGTCACCAAGGATGCGGAAGAAATCGAACGAATTAAAGTGGTCGCGCACAGCACCAGCGCCACCATTCGCGCCACCTGGGATTTTATCAGCGCGCATCGTGCCCAGGGCGAAACTGTCGTCAAGGCCGACGGCACACCGCTGACAATTGGCGAGGTCAAGCGTTTCATCCGTCGCAGCCTGCTCGATTACGACCTGGAAGATACGAACATGATCTTTGCCCAGGGGCGCGATGGTGGCTTCCCGCACAGCCGTGGTCAGGATAATATGCCGCTGAAGACCGGGCAGGCCATCGTCTTCGACCTGTTCCCGCGTGAGATCGGCGGCGGCTACTTCCATGATATGACCCGCACCTGGAGCATCGGTTACGCCACGCCCGAAGTACAGCGAGCCTATAATGAAGTGATGGAAGCCTTCGCAATTTCGCTCATGGCCTATGAGGAGCCGGGCCAGCCCGCCCACACATTACAGGACGCGGTGCTGGATTACCTGGAAAGCAAGGGCCACCCCACCCAGCGCAGCCATCCGGGCACGATGGAAGGTTATGTACACAGCCTGGGGCATGGCGTGGGGCTGAAAATTCACGAAGCGCCCGCCCTCTCCCACCTGCGCCGTGAGGATGTGCTGCAGGTCGGCAATGTGCTGACCATTGAGCCAGGGGTCTATTACCCCGATAAGGGCTTTGGAATGCGTATCGAGGACATGCTCTACATCGATGAAGACGGAGCAATGGTCACGCTGACCAATTTTCACAAGGAACTGGTACTGCCCTTGCGTGATTGATGACAAATATCCTTAAAATTTTGTGAAAAATATCTCAGATCAGGCAATTTCACCACGTCTAAGATAGTGAAGCAGTGCTATACTAATCTGGAGAATGCATGCTTCTACATTTTTATCGCCAGTGAGTGAAAAGATAAAAACACAACATGACCGAGCAACTGGGCACTACAACACATCCACTGCGGGTTGCCATTATCGGCTCCGGGCCATCTGGCTTTTATGCTGCCGAATACCTGCAAAAACAAGCCAGTCTGGTTGTCGCTATTGATATGTATGACCGTCTGCCTACGCCCTATGGGCTGGTGCGCGGTGGGGTCGCGCCCGATCACGCGAAGATCAAATCTGTCACGAAAGTCTATGACAGAATTGCCCAGAAGCCGAACTTTCGCTTCTTCGGCAATGTCGAGTTCGGCAGGCATATTACGCTGGCCGACTTGCAGCAGCATTATCATGCTGTGATTTTCGCCGTCGGCGCGCAGACCGATAAAGCACTGGGCATCCCCGGTGAAGACCTGCCGGGCAGCCACGCCGCGACGGAGTTCGTCGCCTGGTATAACGCGCATCCCGACTACCGCGACCTGCAATTCGACCTGACACAGGAGAATGTCGCAGTCATCGGACTGGGCAACGTGGCAATGGATGTGATTCGCATCCTGGCGCAGACTGACGACGAGCTGTACGACACCGACATCGCTGATTACGCGCTGGACGCACTCAAACACAGCCAGGTGAAGAACATCTATATGCTGGGGCGACGTGGCCCGGCGCAGTCGGCCTTTACCAATCCTGAAATCAAGGAATTGGGCGAACTGGCTGATGCCGAGGTGTTCATCATGCCGGAGGAAATGCAGCTTGATCCCTACAGTCAGGCCTTTATCAACACGGGCGATGACAAAGTAGCTGTCAAGAATATCGAAATCCTCAACCAGTACGCCCAACAGGGCGACCAGGGTAAACCGCGCAGGATCATCATGCGCTTCCTGGTATCCCCGGTGGAAATCATCGGCACAGATCGTGTCGAGGCGATCAGAATTGTCAAAAATGAACTCTACGCCACCGACAGCGGCGAAATCCGCGCGCGTGAAACCGACGAGTACGAAACGATTCCGGTCGGGCTGGTATTCCGCTCGGTAGGCTATCGCGGCGTGCCGCTGCCCGAGGTGCCCTTCTATGAAAAATGGGGCATCATCCCCAACGAAAAAGGCCGTGTGCTGACGGCTATGCAGGACGGCCAGCCCGTCACCGGGAATTACGTTGTGGGCTGGATCAAGCGCGGCCCCAGTGGTGTCATTGGTACCAATAAGCCCGATGCGGTGGAAACCGCGCAAGCGCTGCTGGAAGATGTGCAGGCAGGTCAGGTATGGCAGCCTGCTGCGCCTGACAGCGAAGCGGTGCTCAACCTCCTGCGCGAGCGCCAGCCCGACTTTGTGACCTTTGACGATTGGCTGGTACTGGACGAACTGGAACAGGAACGCGGTAAAGCAGTCAACCGCCCGCGTGTGAAATTCAGCCGTGTCGAGGATATGCTCAACGCACTGGCACAACGCCACCGCAGGGCAGCCTCCCTGCCCGACCCGGCAGGGGATTAAAAACAACGCTGAACGCCCGGCTTATAACCGGGCGTTTTTTCTTTATAGGTAGCTAAGAAAACCTCTGCGCAGTTCCACTTACTATGATATTATATAATTATAGCATTTGACGGCTGCACAGGGGGATTATGCGTGAACGACGATATCCAATCATTGAAAACCAGTCTGCTGAACTATTACCATGACCATCTGCCAGAGTATGTCGATCCTCAGATAAGTGATCTCACCGCCATCAGTGATGGGTGGGAAACGGAAGTTTACAGCTATAGCTTAAGGCAGGGTGATGGCGACCCACACCAGCTTATCCTGCGCATGTACCCCGGTGTGAACAGGGTCAACAAGTCCACTCATGAATTCGCCGTGATGTGCCAGCTTCACGCCCAGGGCTATCCTGTGCCGGAGGTACTGCATCACTGCGTGGAGGTGGAATGGCTGGGCAAGCCCTTTGTCCTCATGGAAAAGATTAACGGAACTCCGCTCGGTACATTGATGGAGGAAAATCCTCATCAGATGTCAGAGTATGTTACGCGCTTCTTCCAGATGTATGTCCAGTTGCACAGCCTCGACCCGCAGCCGTTTATGGACTTCGGCCCACAGCCAAGAACTCCAGAGGCCTTTCTGCCAAGCAAGCTCCTGATGACCTACAATGTTATGGTCGAACAGTTCCAGCAGCTATGGGTGGTGCCCATCCTGGAATGGCTCGACCATCACTCGAACAGGGTCCAGCAGCCCGCGTCGCTGTCGGTACTGCACAGCGATTTTCACCCACTGAATATACTGATGGACCAGGACGATCAGCTTTATGCCATCGACTGGGGCAGCCTGGAGGTAGGCGATTATCGGCATGATCTGGCCTGGACATTGATGCTCATCAGCGCCCATGGTCATCCCGAATTCTACGACCCCATGCTGGCGGAATATGATCGGGTGGCCGGGCAGCCCAGCGCAGACATGCCTTTTTTTGATGTACTGGCGGCGCTCTGGCGGCTGTTTGATGTGCAGGTATCGCTGGATCAGGGCGGGGAGGCGTTGGGGATGCGTCCCGAAGTCGTGGCCCTCATACGCGAACAGGCAGATTCGATCCAGCAGGTGTATGAGCGCCTGCAAAATCGCTCCGGGCTGGTCGTGCCGGAAATCGAGACTTTAATCAAGCAGTTGTGAAAGCCGGGTTTCCTGTGCAACCCTGTTCGCTATTTTGCGTAATAGAAATTGTATAATTGAGTACAAGAGGAATGGGGACGATGGCTACTTACGAATACGAAGATGTAGCTCGCAAACGCAAAAATGATGAGTATGCACTGGCCGAGCTGGGACCACGTTTTATCGCAGTCCTGATCGATGGATTTATCGTGGCCGCGTTGATCGGCCTGCTGTTTGGCTCATCCCGGTGGGCAGGCGGCGGCATTGGCTGGGTGCTGGGTGCGGTATATTACTGGTACTTCTGGACACGGCAGGACGGCCAGACCCTCGGCAAGAAGCTTATGAATATCCGTGTGATTAAGGCCGATGGTGGCCCGCTGTCCGACTCAGATGCCATCCTGCGCTACATCGGCTATTACATCAACTCGTTTGTCATCGGTATTGGCTGGATATGGGCGCTGTTCGATAAGGATCGCCAGGGCTGGCACGACAAAATCGCCAGCACTTACGTGGTCAAGGCCTGACATTAACCATGCTGACCAGGGGTAGCACAGTGTGTTACCCCTCTGTTTTGCCCCTCTGCCTGTGAACAGGTTTCCCCGCCCGCCAGTAGTGAGTACAATCAGTCAAAACCCAACGGAAAGCGACCTGCCGCATGGCCCGCAGCACATTGGCCGAAAATGTCGCGCACACCCTGCGCGATGCTATTTACCGGGGCGATTACCTCAGTGGTGAACGCCTGGTCGAACTCGCGCTCCTGCACGAAATGCATGTGAGCCAGAACACCATCCGCGACGCGCTCTACCTGCTGGAACAGCAGGGGCTGGTGGTCAAATACGCCCGCAGGGGAGTGTATGTGCGGGCCTACTCCCCTGCTGAAGCGGAGGAGATTTTCGCGCTGTGGGAGGCCGTCGAAAGTGTGGCACTGGGGTGGGCGCTGCCCCGCCTGACCCGTGACGATCACCGCGGGCTGCGCGGGCTGCTGGACGAAGCCCGCAGGCTGGTGATGGCGGGCAATCTGCAGATTGATGCGCTTTTATTCGAGTTTCATAACCGCCTGGGGCAGCGCTCCGGGCGCGCACAGACCGCCGCGCTGCTGGAAAATCTGCTCAACCAGGCACGCCTGCTGGAAAATATCCGTCAGATGCGTGCCCCACGCAGCGCACCCCTGCGCGAAGAACAGCTCGAAGCCTATGATGAACTCCTCAAAGTCATCAGCGCAGGCCGCCGGGAGGAGGCGCAGCACTGCCTGTCCGCCAACCTGAAAATTCAGTGCGAGTCGCTGCTGCCGCTGCTTTAATGGGTTACAGCCACTCCGCCCCAGTCCATATTGACTGCGGGGACAGGGGTATGTTCTGGTAGAATAAAGCTATGAATTAAAAATTTCCCCTTTACTTGAGGAGCGAAAAATGGCAATTACCCGACAGGATGTGCTCGATTATCACCGCCAGGGACGGCCAGGAAAAATTGAAGTCACCGCCACCAAGCCGCTGGCCACCCAACGCGATCTCTCGCTGGCCTATTCACCCGGTGTTGCAGAAGCCGTGCTGGCGATCAGTGAAGACAGCCTGGCTGCCTACGAACTCACCGCAAAGGGCAATCTGGTCGCGGTGGTTTCTAACGGCACTGCCATTCTAGGTCTGGGCAACCTCGGCCCGCTGGCCTCGAAGGCTGTCATGGAGGGCAAAGGCGTGCTGTTCAAGCGCTTTGCGGATATAGATGTGTTCGACATCGAACTGAACGCCAGAACCGCCGAGGAAATTATCGCCGCCTGCCGTGCCATGGCACCGACTTTCGGCGGCATTAACCTGGAGGACATCAAAGCGCCGGAGTGTTTCATCATTGAGGAAACGCTTAAAGCCGAGCTGGACATCCCGGTGTTCCATGACGACCAGCACGGTACGGCCATTATCTCCGGGGCGGCACTGCTCAATGCCTGTGAGATTACCGGCAAAAAACTGGAAGACCTGAAGATCGTCATCTCCGGCGCAGGGGCAAGTGCCATCGCCACCGGGGAGTTTTATATTAACCTGGGTGTAAGGCGCGAAAACATCCTCATGACTGACTCCCAGGGGGTCATCTACGCCGGGCGCGAGGAAGGCCTCAACGAATACAAAATTCGTTTCGCCAATTATACCGAGGCGCGTACCCTGGCCGACGCGGTTGTCGGCGCGGATGTCTTCCTCGGTCTGTCGATGGCCGGCGTGCTGAAGCCGGAAATGGTCAGGACGATGGCCGAAAACCCCATCATCCTCGCACTGGCCAACCCCACGCCAGAGATTATGCCAGAGGAAGCGCTCGCCGTTCGCCCGGATGCCATCGTGGGCACAGGCCGCAGCGATTACCCCAATCAGGTCAACAACGTACTCGGCTTCCCCTTTATCTTCCGGGGTGCGCTGGATGTTTATGCCCGGCAGATTAACGAAGACATGAAAATGGCGGCGGCTAAGGCGCTGGCGGCGCTGGCCCATGAAGATGTACCCGACAATGTGTTGACTGCCTACGGGCTGCCCTCGCTCAAGTTTGGGCGCGACTATCTGATTCCCAAGCCGCTTGACCAGCGTGTGCTGTTGTGGGTTGCCCCGGCAGTGGCCGAGGCCGCCATGAAAAGCGGTATGGCGCGCCGTGAGATCGACATCGAAACCTATCCCCGTGAGCTGCTGCGGCGGCAGGGGCCGGGTCAGTTGGTACGCAGTAATCTCATCAACAAGGCTAAAATGGGCAAACGCAAAATGCGCGTCGTCTATGGCGAAGGTGAACACCCGCGCATCGTCCGCGCGGCCTATCAGATTCAGGAAGAAGGACTCGGCACACCGATCCTGCTGGCCGAGAGAGAAAGCGTCCGCCAGGTCATTGATGAGCTTGGCCTGAAGAACTTTGACCCGCAGATCATCACGCCACATCTGGCAGACACCACACGTTACGAGGAGGCCTATCTGCACCTGCGCGAGCGCAAGGGCACCAGCCGTGCCCGTGCCAGCAGCATGGTGCATGGCCGCACCCATTACGGCCTGATGATGGTCAAAATGGGCGATGCCGACTGCTTCATCAGCGGCCTGACGCACGAGTACCCGGACATCATGCGCCCGGCGCTCCAGGTGTTCGGCACCCGGAGTGGGGCCAAGCGTGCCAGCGGGGTCTACCTGACCATCGTGCGCGGACAGGTCTATGTCTTCACTGACACCACCATCAATATCGACCCTGACGCGGAAACCCTGGCAGAGATCGCCATTCTCGCCGCAGATTTCGCAAGAACGCTGGATATTGAGCCGCGTGTAGCCATGCTTTCGTTCTCCAATTTCGGCAGTACCCCGCACCCGCTTTCGACCAAAGTGCGCGATGCAGTGCGCATTGTGCATCGTAAGCGCCCGGACATCATCATTGACGGTGAGATGCAGGCCGATACCGCCGTCGTGGGCAAAATCATTGAGGAGCGTTACCCCTTCAGCCAGGTCAAAGAAGCCAATATCCTGGTCTTCCCCGGCCTTAGCTCTGCCAATATCGCTTATAAGCTGCTCAACCGCCTGACCGATGCCGAGGCTATCGGCCCGATTGTGCTGGGTGTGGGCGCGCCCGTCCATGTGCTGCAAGCGGGCGATGATGTGCAGGACATCGTCACCATGACTGCCGTCGCCGTCATGGACGCGCAGATGCGCGAGCTGGAGTCATAGGGGCGGCATAAGCAGCCCCCGTACATAAAGTATGCAGCCCTCTGTGCAGGGGCGACATCAGTCTTGCCCCTGCATTTTCCCGCTTTTCTGCCTGCCCCACGAATGCACTATTTTCCCCAAATCTCAATCTATAGAATTTGTTACATTCTTAAGGTGCGTTTAAAATGGAAAGGATAATATAGCCTGCACACAATCGGTGTGAAGGTTTTTTGAAGGAGCAAAGCAGATGCGCAGGATGTTTTTGTTCATCACAACGGTGCTGCTGCTGGCGGCGTTGACCTTTGGTGTGACGGCACAGGACGCTGTGACCATTGATTTTTACTTCCCGACGGCGGTAGACGGCCCCATCTCCGAAATTCTTCAGGGTTATGCTGACCAATTCATGGAACAGCACCCTGAAATTACGGTCAATGTCGTCTACACTGGCGATTACAACCAGACTCGCGACACCATCCAGACCGAGCTAAGCTCCGGTAACGTGACGGTGGATGTAGCGGTGATGCTGGCAATTGACCTGTTCAGCTTCATTGAAGAAGAGGCTGTTACCCCGCTTCAGCCATTGATTGAACAACTCGACGATCCGCAGGCGTTTGTAGATGATTTCTTCCCGGCCTTCTGGACAAACAGCGTGGATGAGGAAGGTGTAATCTGGTCAATCTCCTTCCAGCGCAGCACCCCCATCCTGTTTTATAATGCCGACCTGCTGGCCGAGGCTGGGCTGGAAGTGCCCACCAACAATGAAGAGCTGATCGCCGTGGCACAGGCGCTGGATACCGAAACACGCGACGGCCTTCAGGTTGCTGTCGCCGGCATCTTCCCAAGCTGGCTGTTCCAGAGCTTTGCCGCAGCCTTCGGCCAACCACTGGTGGGCGAAGACCCGGCACAGGTCTACCTCAACACACCGGAAACGCTGGCCGCGCTGGAATTTGTGACGCGGTTGGGGATGCCCGTCGAGGAAGGTGGTTATGGTGTGGGGCCGATGGGCGGCAGCGCATGGGGCGATACCCCCACCGCCTTTACCAGCGGTCAGGCCGCTATGATCTATCATACTACCGGCAGCCTCACCAGCATCCTCAACAATGCCCCGTTTGAAGTGGGTGTAGCCTATTTGCCCTCCGGCCCGGCCAGCGCAGACGGCACAGGTTACGGCGCTCCTACAGGGGGAGGCAACCTGTACATCTTCGCCACCAGCACCCCGGCAGAGCAGGCCGCCGCCTGGGAGTGGGTGCAGTTTCTGGCATCGCCCGAAATTCAGTCAGACTGGAGCGCGAGAACGGGCTATATCGCGGCCCGCCGCAGCGCGTGGGAGCTGGACCCGCTGGCCAGCCTGGCCGAAGAATTCCCACAGTATGTCGTCGCGCGTGACCAACTGGACTACGCGGTGAAGGAATTCTCCGCCTACCGCACGATTGACCTTCAGAACATCATCAATACCGAACTCAGCAGGGTCATCTCCGGGCAGGTGCCGCTGTCACAGGCAGGCGAGGTGCTGGCGAATGCCCAGGCACAGATCGACTCGCTGCTGGCAGAATATCAGTAAAGGTTCATGACCGCAGGACACTTTACAGGGGCGACTCATGAGTCGCCCCTTGTGTTCCACAGGAAAACTTCTGGAGAACTTCTACATGGAAGCACCTGTAACCTCTGCGACGATCATCCGGTCAAGGGCGGGCGCTGCCGCAAAGCCCCTGTTCCAGCGCCTCTTTCCTTATTTTCTGGTGGCCCCCACATTTATGTTGGTGATGATCTTCACGCTGCTGCCCGCCGTGCGTACCGTAC
>JBGSXK010000790.1:0-2422 GCA_041751455.1 Anaerolineae bacterium | reverse complement strand
ATTCTTATGTTGTCTGGACTTGGCTGGTGTGTAATTGTGTTTGGGTGGATTAAAAGTTGTTTAGGTCTATTGACTATGCGAAATAATCCAAGCTGAGTTTTTACTGTACTAGCATCCGCCGTGATAACAGGAATAATATTGTCTAATCCCAAAAAGCGTGCTGAAAATTCGGTTTTAGGGCGGTGGTAAACATTTTCCGGGATATCGACCTGATCAAAAGCACCTGCATTCATGATTGCCAGTCGATCCGCTAATGCGAAGGCTTCTTGCTGGTCATGCGTAACATAAAGTGCTGTCAAACCAACCTGTTTGATGATCTTTCGCAGGTCAATCGCCAGCCGCTCCCGCAATGCCGCGTCCAGTGACCCCAGAGGCTCATCCAGCATGAGCAGGCGTGGGTTTGGCGCGAGACTCCGTGCCAATGCGACTCGCTGGCGCTCACCACCAGAAAGCTGGCTGACATCACGCTTCTCAAATCCCGCTAATCCTACCAGCTCAAGAACCTCCCGAACCCGTGGCTGAATATTGGCCTGCTTTTGCATCTTCAGTCCAAACAGAACATTCTGCTCCACATTCATGTGGGGGAACAGCGCAAATTCCTGAAACATTAACCCAAAACCACGCTGCTGCACCGGGATATGCAAAATCGACTGCCCCTCAAGCAGCACATCACCACGATCTACCTGCTCCAAACCGGCAACCACACGCAGTAATGTCGTCTTGCCACAACCGCTTGGCCCCAGGATACATACAATCTCTCCGTAGGCAACATCGAGTTCAATCCCTTTAAGCACCGGTTGATTTCCCAGTGTACGGAATATACTCCTTAGCTCAAGCATCAGAACTCCCCTACCCCACGCTGCCGCAGTCGTTCAATAGAGACGAAGCTCACCGCGCATACCAGCATCAGCAGAACACTCATTGCCAGTGCCTGTCCATAATTGGCCCCACCTGGCTGGCCAATCAAGCGATAGATCACAACCGGCATGGTTGGGGTATCAGGGCGCGCAATGAAGCTGGAAGCGCCAAATTCCCCCATACTGATCGTAAAAGCAAAAGTTGCGCCCACCACCAACGCACGGCTAATCAGCGGGATATCGATATAGCGCCAGACCTGCCATTCAGATGCACCCAGCACCGCCGCCGATTCATGGATTCCTGGCGAAATGTTATTCAAAACAGGCAAGATACTCCTGACCACGAAGGGCATTGCCACCAGTGTATGCGCTATAGGGATGAGGACAGGTGAAGTTCGCAGATTTAAAGGGGGTTCATCCAATGCAATGATAAAACCAAATCCCAAAGTCACCGCGCTGGTAGCCAGCGGCAGCATAAATAACGGGTCGAGCCAGCGCACAAGCCGCGCCCTGCGTTGCGCCAGCAAATAGGCCAAAATTAAACCTAAGGTCACAGATAGCACTGTCGTCACCAGCGCGAAAATCAACGAGTTGCGAATAGCGACATCTGGCGCGGTAAAAAGCACCGAAGAGCGTGGATTTATGCTCAAGCCCTGGTAATATTGGGTCGTGAAACCACTGTCACTGCTGAAAGAACTGACGACCAATGAAAACAGCGGTAAAAAAAGTAAGATGACCATCAGCCCTACATTCACCCCAACCAACAGCCATTCCTGGATGGTATATGGAGAACGCGCGCTGCGCTGTGCACTCTGCAAATCCAGAGAGGTACGGCGCTGCAAACGGGTATATAAAACAAGCATCGCCAGCATAATTACAATTTGAATCAGCGAGAGCGCTGCCGCGAGTGGCAAGTTGCCCAGGTTGGCTGTCTGGCGGTAAATCTCCACTTCCAGTGTAGCAAATTGCACACCGCCTAAGATAAGAATAACTCCGAAGCTGGTAAAGGTAAAAATAAAAATCAGAACCGCTGCTGCCAGGATAGCCGGACGCAGTAAGGGAAGACGTACATACCACCATAATCGCCAGCCTCGCGCACCCAACACTCGCGCAGCTTCCTCAATGCGGGCACTTTGGTTCATCCAGTAACCACTGATAATCCGCAGCGCAACCGCATAATTGTAAAAGACATGCACAATGAGTATAAGCGCCAGCGTGCGCTCCAGTTGTATAGGAGGTGCTTCAAACTGGAACTGCTCCATCAGAATCTGGTTGAGCAGGCCACGTGGGCCAAGCAGCGATCGGAATGCTACTGCAACCACGACAGTTGGCAGAACAAAAGCCAGTGTAGAAAGCGAAAGCAGAAGCGTTTTACCAGGAAAATTATAACGTGTAAAGACATAAGCGCCCGGCAGTGCCAGCAGCAGTGTCAGGCAAGTGGAAAGCGCCGCCTGCCCCAACGTAAACCACAAAATTTCCCGATAATATGGGGTTGTAATGATGCGCGTAAAACCGCTGAAATCGAGCTGTCCTCCGGGGAAAAGGCTGGTCACGATAATCGTACC
>JBGSXK010000789.1:0-5106 GCA_041751455.1 Anaerolineae bacterium | reverse complement strand
TTGAATATGATCGAACACGGCCATCATATGGCCCTGAACAGCATCGCCGGGCTGAGCGAAGCCGACTGCAATCATCCCAGAACCTGCGGGCTGTACTCGGTCAAGGACACTTTTGCTCACCTCAGTGCTTACCAGTATTTGCTGATCGAAGTTCTCGACAGCCTGACAGGCAGCACAGCGAACATATGGACAGAGCGATGGTTGGCCGCGCCAGAGAGCTTTAGCGCGGGTGAGATCGCCCGTCAGCGGCGTGCATCGCTGGCCGCCGTGCTGGACGATTACAGGCAGGGGTATCACGTCGCAGTCGATCAGCTCATCCACACCCCCCTGCTAAAACTACGTGAGCCTGGCGCGCTCTCCTGGTATGGGGCGGATAAAGACACGGAAGACTTTATTGCGCGTGTGTATTACACACAGGTGCAGCAGAGCTGTGCACGCATCAGGCTTTATCGTGAACGGTTGGACGACTATGCAGCAAGCTGGGCTTTACAGCTCAGGTTATGTTGGGGAGCATAAAATGACACACAAACAGCTTGCTCTGCTTTTCCTGTGCAATCTGCTGCCCTACATCGTGGGGAATGCACTTATGTCGGTGCTGCCGCTCTATCTGCGCCAGCTTGGTGCAGATGCCTCGTCAACCGGTTTCTATATGGCCTTCTGCTTCGCCGTGCTGGCCATCAGCACGCTGAGCAGCGGCTGGCTCTCTAACCGTTTCCAGCGCCGTAAGCTCTGCATCGTGCTGGCCGCCGGCTTCAGCCTGCCTGTCGTGCTGCTCATGGGGCAGGCGCAGACTGTGCTGCAACTGGCGCTCTTTAATGCCACGCTCTGGTTTCTGTTTGGCATCGGCACTACCATGGTCAATATCCTTACCGGCCTGTATGCTGATGAACATCAGCGCGGGCGCATCTTTGGTGTGGTCAGCGCGGCGCTGGCAGTCAGCCAGGTGATTTCAGGCACGATCACTGGCCCACTCGTTGATCGTTGGGGATTTCCCATATTGTTTATGCTCTGCGCCGGGTTATATGGGCTGCTGGTGCTGGTAGCGCTGCTGCTGGAAGATAAGAAGCGATCGCAAATCCGTCACACTACTCAGGTCGCCAGCACTCCGGCGTTGAGTCTGCCCGTGATTATCCTGCTGGTGGCCAGTGTGCTGGCCTTCAGCGCCCACTTCATGACCACGATCACCCGCCCGTTGGCGATGGACGCGCAAAATTTCAACCTGACTGCTATCACGGGCACTGTGGCGATCAGCGGGCTGATTAACCTGCCGATTCCGTTTATCATGGGCTGGCTTTCCGACAGGGCAGGTCGGCGTGTGACCCTGCTGGCCTGTTATGGGCTGGCGGCCATAGGGGTTGGCCTCATACTCCCGGCTTCCACCGTCTGGCATTTCTGGATCGCGCAGACACTCATCGCCATCGCCAACGCCAGCCAGCCGGTATCGTCCGCCTTGATCACTGACCTGGTGGAGCCAGAAGCGTTAAGTGCCAGCCTCTCCCGTTTTACGGCCACCCCCTGGATTGGCGCAGTGATCGGTTTCACAGGCACCGGATTGGCAATCCAGAATATGGGGCTTGTCTTCACCAGCCTGATTGGCATGAGCCTGGCGCTGCTGCCGGTGCTGCTGGTCTATATGACCCGCCCACGCTCACAGCCCGCCTATACGGTGTAATGCATTATTGTGACATGCTTCAAAAGCCAGGCCGGGGACTAAGACCGGCCTGTCTCCGCCAGCAGTGCTTCCAGCATGGTCTTAAGGTCAATCTCACTGCCGCGCTGCGCCGCCAGTGCGTAGGTTTCGGGCGGGAGTTCGGTCTGGAGCTGCGCGCATCTCTGTATGGCGCGCTGCTGCTGGCTCTGTGAGCTGGCGGGGTTGGCCTGGATCAACGTCAGGATTTCCACCGCCCGCAGTGCGTCACCCTGTTTCACCAAATACGTCGCCATGCCCTCCATCGCCAGCAAACCCACCTGAATCGCCTCATGCTGATCTAACAGTTTGAGCGCCTGATGATAATAATGGCGGGCGACATGAAAATCGCCCTGGTCAGCTGCCAGACCTCCCAGATGTGTCAGGCTGCGGATTTCCAGCGCACGGTTGCCATGTTCACGGTTGAGCAGAAGGCTTTGTTCCAGCAACCGCTGTGCCTCGTCATAACGCTGCTGCACCCCGGCGATGCGTCCCAGTTCGCCCAGCGCGCCCGCTGCCGCAAACTGAAAGCTGATACGCTGAGCCGTCGTGAGGCAGCCGCGGTAATAAGTGGTGGCGGCTTCCAGATCACCCAGTTCGTAAGCCATCTCGCCCAGGTTAATCAGCGCCATCGCCGCGTTCATGTGGTCGCCAATCTCCCGGCTGATAGCAAGCTGCTGCTGCAAATAGATTTTGGCTTGGTCAAAATTCATGCGCCACTTTTCCACGATACCCAGGTTGCCCAGCGCCGCAGCCTGCACTACAGGTTCGCGTCCTTTTTCCGCCACCACGATCGCTTCTTTCCAGTAACGCTCGGCCTGGTCCATTTCCCCTGTCATGAGCGCCAGGTTGCCAAAAGCCAGCAGGGGGATGAATGTGAGCGTTTCCGCGTCAATGGCAGACAGGATTTCCATGCTCTTGTTGGCTAGCTCAACTGTTTTTTCACGCATCCCCAGGCGAAAAGTGAAATTGCACTGTGCCGCCAGCAGCCTGCCATACGTGAGGTTAATTTCAAGATGCTCTGCGGACAGATCGAAAAGTTCGTTGCCTTCCTGCCAGCGCCCGCGAATATCAAAGAAAAACTGCATATCAATGAGTTCTTTAATTGCTTCTTCGTGTCCCTGCTCCGCGGCGTAGACCCACGCCGCACGGATATTCTCAAATTCGCGTTCCAGCGCTTCCAGCGCCTCCACCTGCTGGCGTTTAGAAAGTGCCCGCCCCCAATGTCCGGCAAAGTTCGCATAATACTCACAGTGACGCTCGGCCAGCGCCTCTATCCCCGGCATCGCCTGGAGCTTTTCAGCGGCGTACTGCCGCAGTAGTTCATGGATAGCGTAGTACCCATCGGGCAAATGCCACAGGAGTGACTTGTCCACCAGCGACTTCAACATGCGCACATTGCCCCCGGTCACGGCCTGCGCCGCCTCACGGGTGCAACCGCCGCGAAATACTGACATCTGTGCAAACGCTTTTTGCTCTGCTGGGGTCAGCAGTCGCCAGGAGCGATCAAACACTCCCCGGATGCTGTGAGCACGTGATTCAAGAATATCCAATCCCTGTCGCAGTTCTTCCAGAATCTCGCCCAGTGACAGCGAGCGCACCCAGGCCGCTGCCATCTCAATGCCCAACGGTAGACCCTCTACCAGTTGAGTAATCTGCGTGATTTGCTGCAATTCATCGGGGGCAGGTGCAAAATCAGCCCGCGCCCGCGCTGCACTTTGCATGAATAACTTGATCGAATCATAGCTGAAGACATCTTCCGAAGTTTCACGCTCCGGGGTAGACATGCCTGTGAGCTGGTAAACTACTTCTCCATATACGCCTAATGTCTCGCGCGAGGTCGTGAGTACCTTCACATCTGGCGCAGCTTGCAGGATGTGGTCAACGATTTCCGCGCCTTCCAGCAAATGCTCGAAGTTATCCATGACCAGCAGCATGTGCTTGTGCCGCAGATAATTGAGAAGCTGCGCCTCGGCCTCGTGATCGCCGTAAACGCTGATATGCAGGGTGCTGGTCAGCGCATGGAGCACAGCCTCATAGGCGTTTTCATGCGGGACACGCAAAGCGGCCAGGCTAATCAGATATACCCCCTGCTCATACTGGCCAAGCTGCCGCCGGGCAGCTTGCTGGGCGATGCGGGTTTTGCCAATCCCCCCCGGCCCGATGATCGTGAGCAGGCGCACTGCCGAATTGCCCAGCAGTTGAGAAATTTCATCCAACTCCTGGCGGCGGCCGATGAAAGGTGTGACCGAAGTCGGCAGGTTGGTGTACTGCGTATCGGGCAGGGCGGTCAGCGCTTCTGGTGGCATGGGTTCTACATCCAGCAGGCCGTGTTCGCGTGCCCTGGCAATGGCCCCGGTGCGGCTGTGGATGCCCAGTTTGCTGTAAATCTGCTTGTTGTACCAGCGCACGGTATTAAGCGAGAGATACAGTTCGTCGGCAATTTCCTGGTTGGTTTGCCCCTGGGCGATCCGATGGAGAATCTCCAGCTCACGCTCGTTAAATTCGTTCTGCCCCAACTCGTCTGACATCATATTTCCCTCTGACGTTTCAACGGGCTGTCCTTTTTAATTTATCGTCACCCATTATAAGCGCTGGGATGAGAAAATCCTAAATTATGACCGCTAAAGTGTTGACAGCCAGACCATAAAACCACTAGGATAACCTACAGATTTGTAGGTTGGTGTGCAAAGCTATGCTGAATTCAGAAGCTCGAGAACGGGTGCTGGAAGCAGCGGAACGTTTATTCGCTGAAAAAGGCTATAAAGCCGTCACGCTTAAAGCGATCGCCGCAGAAGTTGGTATCCGTCATGCCACCCTCTACCATCATGTGCAGAGCAAAGAGCAGTTGTTTATCGAAGTCACAGAGCGCTCCCTGCATCGGCACCGCGCTGCGATTGAGCAGGCGCTCGCCGGCAGTGCTGGATCGGTGCGACAACAACTTCATGCGGTGGCGAGCTGGTTGCTTTCCCAGCCGCCGATGGACCTTGTACGCATGAGCCATGTGGACATGCCTGCGCTGGCACCGGAGGAAGCCTGGCGGCTCTCACAGCTTGCGATGGAGTCGTTGTTCCACCCTGTTACGCTGGCGTTGTACCAGGCAGAGTCACGGGGCGAGATTGAACATTCCAATCTGGGATTGGTGGCCGGAGGGCTGGTAGGCATGATCAGCAGCTTACATGCTCTCCCGCCCGGTGTCAGCCCGCAATCCCCCACTGAAATGGCGCATGAATTAATTGATGTGGTGTTGAATGGTTTGCTGAAAAATTAAATCAAAATTTTTTAGCGACTACCCTACAGACTTGTTGGTAGGTCATAAAACTATACAGGCGTTTCTATCAGATCTAAATGCATGAGGGATGATAATGAATAATCGGGAAATTGTGGCAGAAAATCTGGTCAGCAGTTTGGAGATTTTA
>JBGSXK010000788.1:0-3557 GCA_041751455.1 Anaerolineae bacterium | reverse complement strand
CTCGCACTCCAGCCCAGCAGTTTTTTTTCGGTATACGTCACCAGCCACGGCAGGCTGATATAAATTCCCCCTGCCGGGATGATGACGACCAGCGCGGCAAAAACCCAGACCGTCAGCGTCCCCGGCAGCAGGATCAATGCCAGCGCCAGCCCGCCCAGCAGCGCCACCAGCAGCCATTCTTTCCAGCCCGGATTGTGCAGATTGAGATGAATAGCGCAGCCCTCGCAGCTCCGACAGCGATCAGGGCACACCAACCCAGTGCCCCTGCCTCATTATAGCAAACGCGCCGCTGCCGCATCATTGAGGCACACAATCTGGCACTCTTAAGTATGAGTGCTGATTTTATGGGTGTTTTTTGGCCATTAAAGCCCTACAGTGGATTAATTTTTAGCACTTGATGTAATAGAGTGCTAAAATACCGTGCTTTAGAGAGGTCGGAAATCATGGCGGCACGAGTGAGTAATGGCGAGATGCGCACTTTCGTGGTGGTCTGGCTTGGTCAGTTTGTTTCGCTGATTGGTTCAGCATTGACCAGCTTTGCGTTAGGGGTCTACATCTTTCAGCAAACTGGTGCGACAACGACGAATTATGCTGGTCCTGGTGTTTCACACTTTACCCAGCATCCTCATTGCGCCGATAGCTGGCGTGCTGGTAGACCGCCTGGATCGTCGTTTGGTAATGATTGTCAGCGACTCCTGCTCTGCCCTGGCGACGGTGTGCATGGCGCTGTTGTTTGTGGCTGATCAGCTTATGCCCTGGCATATCTATACCTATACATTGCTGACTGCTACTTGCGGTGTTTTCCAATGGTTAGCATATTCCGCTGCGGTTGCTGCGCTCGTCCCTGCCCGGCACCTGTCGCGTGCCAATGGACTGGTTGAACTTGCCAGCGCTGTCGCCGGGGTGCTTGCGCCATTGGCTGCCGGTTTTCTGGTAGGTCTCATCGGGTTAGAAGGCATTATCCTGATTGATTTTATCTCCTTCTTGCTGGCAACAGGCGCGCTGCTGCTGGTCCGCTTCCCGCGGGTACGCTCAGAAGCGGTACAACCCACCCTGCTCCGCTTCTGGCGCGATTTTCAGGAGGGATGGCGCTACATGGCCGCCCGGCGGGGTTTGCTAGCTCTCGTGGCATTTAACGCACTGATCGGTGTGATTGCCGTTTCGGAGGCCCTTATCACACCGCTGGTGCTGTCTTTTGCCGACGAACAGGCGCTTGGCATGGTGCTGGGCGCAGGTGGGTTGGGGATGCTGCTGGGCAGTGGGTTAATCAGCCTGTGGGGCGGGCCAAAGCGACTGGTGATCGGAGCGGTGGCGTTTGAGTGTGTTGCGGGTGCTTCCACCGTGCTAGCTGGCCTACGGCCATCGCTGCCATTGGTGATGATGGCGGTGTTTATGCTTCATTTCACCTATCCGATTATCGGAGCATGTAACCAGACGCTGTGGCAGCGCAAAACCCCGCCAGCATTGCACGGACGTGTGTTCGCGGTACGGCGGATGCTGTCTTATGCCGCTCTACCACTGACCTTCCTCCTGGCCGGGCCGCTGGTAGACCATACTCTGGAACCATCCATGCAGATGGGCGGGATATTCGCAGATAGCGCCGGAAAGGGCTTGGGCTGGGGAGTGGACGGGGCATTGGGTTGTTGATGGTGATTACAGGAACGCTTAACATCCTCGCGGGTGGTATAGCCTGGCTGTATCCACGTCTCCGTCGCATCGAGACAGAGTTGCCAGATGCGGATGCCAGGGCCGACGCGGCATCCCATTAGCGCGCTGATGCGCTTTCTTCGACACAACCCGGCGGGCCTTCGGGCGGGTAAATCCATGTCTGCCGCAGCCCGGCATCCATCGCCATCACCCGGTATTCGTTATAGGTCGCCAGCAGCGCCGGGCAGTCCCCCAGGATTTCCGCCGCCTGCCCCTGCATATACCAGCACTCAAAGCGCCGCGCTTCTACCGGGATATCCTGCATCACCTGAAGCGAGGAACAGCGGTTGAGATGCTGTTGTGCCTGTGCGAAATTGCCTTGCAGAAAATGCTCGCGCCCCAGGTGATACC
Organism: Anaerolineae bacterium; assembly: GCA_041751455.1. GTDB lineage: Bacteria > Chloroflexota > Anaerolineae > Aggregatilineales > Phototrophicaceae > JAIOHN01. The sequence goes on along the minus strand of JBGSXK010000788.1, from coordinate 1,499 downwards.
ACCCCTCAGACCAGTCCGGCGCGAAGTCCGTCACCTGCTGGCAGAACTGGATAGCAGGGTCGCGCTGGCGCATCAGGCTGGAAAGCTCACACAGGCGCAGTCGGGCTTTTACGTTCTGGGTGTCATAGGCCAGGATCTGAAAATAAGCCACTGTAGCCGCGTCGGCATCGCCAATCTGCCGCGCATACAGCGCCCGCTCGAAATACAGCAGGATCAGGCGTGGGTTGAGCGTGATGGCTTTCTCAATGTGTTCGATAGCACTGCGGTAATTGCCCACGCCGCTGTAGCTCAGCGCCAGTGCCCGCTGTGTATCCAACTGCCAGCCGGGGCTTTCTGCCGCCAGCAGATTCTCGCGCAGCGAGATTTCATGGCTGCCCACCCCGCTATAACTAAGTGCCAGCGCCATCCGCGCCAGGGCATGTTCCGGGTTTTCCTTTAACGCTTCCTGGGCGATAGCGGCGGCGGTCACAGGCTGGCCGCTGGATTGCAGCGCAAAGGCGTGTACCGCCATCACATCCACATTTTTAGGGTTGCGTGCCAGCAGTTCGCCTGTCCATTGCAGCGCGGTGGCGCGGTCAGCATCGCGGTCATAATCGCTGTAACTGCGATAGATCAGCGCCCGTGCCAGCACCAGCAGCGCACCGGTATTCTCCGGCTGTTCTTCCAGCAGCGACTGCGACAACCGCACCGCCTCATCCAGATCACCGCGGTTAAAGGCTTGCAGCGCCGGGGCCAGGTCGGCTGCCGGGGTGGAAAGCGGCGCGCCAAAATTGAGCCACTGGGTAGGCCGCAGCATGGAAGTCGCCAGTGCGCCCACCACCAGCCCCAGCAGCAGCGGCAGCGAAAGACAGCCGGGACGGCGGCGTTGTTTACGAAATGAGAGCCGGGACGTGCTGCGGTTTATACGCATGATGTGAGCAGTCAGTGTTAAACATCAGGGCAAGCCCTGAAGAGAGATGTCATCAAAGTCAGGCGGACACGAATGTGAACGCGGTGAGCTAATTATAACCGTTACCCGTTTTGCGAACAGCTTAATTTGTAAATTTTACTTGATAACACACGAAATTTTTGTCACAAATCCACATTTGGGAACTTCCGTCAGATTCGTTATGATAATACATCGCATCCCTATTCGGGCGTATGTCGTGCATTTTCCACAAAATTAAGTATAAGGTGCAATGTTCACGACGGTAGACTTGCCCATCCCGGCCGGAATAAACTTATGACCACGACCACCCACTTAAAAGACGTGTATAAACCGGCATTTGATCAGTACGAACTGGATACCACCTACGATGAGATGTTCGCGGGCAGGCTGCGACCCCGCCCGCACTACAAAGCCCTCTACAGGCGCTTGCTCGAACTCCCCCCCACCGAACTCTACCACCGCCAGCAGGCCGCCGATGTCAGCTTCCTGCATCAGGGCATCACCTTCACCGTCTATGGCGACGAGGACGGCACAGAGCGCATCTTCCCCTACGACCTGCTGCCGCGCATTA
>JBGSXK010000787.1:0-6857 GCA_041751455.1 Anaerolineae bacterium | reverse complement strand
CGGCCAGCAGCGCTACCAGCATAAGCAAGAAACGGCGCATAAATTACCCCCTGCGCTTAATGGCTAAAATTGTAAGTTGCTGCTCTCTATTATAGTCCAACCGGGCTTTAACGACAGCAGGATAACCCACGACTATGCTACGTTTGGTTGACGACCCCTATTCCAAAGGCCATCGCTTCGAAATGGAAAATCCGTTATGCGAAAAGCTAGAACATACGCTCGAATAGGTTATAATCAAGGGATGATGTATGCCGAAATCGCTCTTAACGTACCACTACGCAGCACCTTCGACTATCATATCCCACCAGAACTGGAGGGGCAGCTTGAACCCGGCCAGTTGGTGCAGGTGTCGTTTCGCACTGCCATGCAGCCGGGGATTGTACTGCGGGTGAAAGAAACCAGTGACATCCGCCAGACAAAACCAATCCTGGCACTGCTGGATGCGCGCCCGGTGCTGGATTCCGAACAGATCGCGCTGGCGTACTGGATGAGTGAAGCTTATCTTACGCCGGTTGGCGCGTGTTTATGGCTGTACCTGCCGCCGGGAATCGCCGGGAAAAGTGATTTGCTGGTACACCTGCTTCAAGAAAATCCAACAGACCTCAAGCCACTGGAAGCGCAGATCGTGGCGCTGTTGCAACGACGGGGGTCGCTGCGTGGACAGCAGTTGAATATGGCGCTGCCGGGCCGGAACTGGCGTGGTGCGGTGGACACGCTGGCGAAGCTGGATATTGTACGCAAGGAGCAGGTGTTGGCACCGCCGCGTGTCAGGCCTAAAGTCGTGCGCACAGTGACACTGGCGATTCATCCTGATCAGGTCGTGCATGTTGCGCGGCATCTGGGGCGTGCCTCCAAGCAGGCTGATCTGCTGGAAGTGCTGGCGGCCATGCCGGATGACCTGACGACTGTTGAGCAGGTTTTGCATACAGCCGAAGCCAGCGAGCCGACGCTCAGAAAACTGGAAAAAGAAGGTCTGGTCACGATTCGCCGCGGGGAGGGGGATTCGAAGAATGCTCGGCTCACCGTCAGCCTCAGTATCCCACGCGAATCCGTGGACGAAGCCCTGATTACACTGCGCAAGGGCGAAAAATATCTGCACATCCTCAAGGTGCTGGCGCGCGAGAATGCGCCGATGGATGTAAGCTGGCTCTACGCCCAGACCGAAGCTAAACTGGCCGATCTCAAACGGTTGGAGGAAGAAGGGCTGGTCATCCTGGGCGAGACCGAAGCCTGGCGCGACTCGCTGGCCGAGCGTGATTTTGTGCCTTCCGTCGCGCCGCCGCTCACGCCGGAGCAGGAAAGCGCCTGGGCAGGCATCGAAAGTAAAATCAAAGGTTGGGACTGGGGCAGGGTCGATAAAGAGGGCGAGAATATCTTCCTGCTGCATGGCGTGACAGGCAGCGGCAAAACCGAGATTTACCTGCGCGCTATTGAGCATACGCTGGCGCAGGGGCGGCAGGTGATCTTCCTTGTGCCGGAAATCGCGCTCACGGCACAGACTATCCGCCGCGTGGCATCACGTTTTCCGGGGCGACTGGCGGTGGCGCATGGCCGCCTGAGCGATGGGGAACGTTATGATACCTGGCGGCGTGCCCGTGACGGCCTGGTGGAGATTGTGGTAGGCGCGCGCTCAGCACTGTTCACACCGTTTCCTGATGTTGGCCTTATTATCCTGGACGAGGAACACGACCACAGTTATAAGCAGGATGTCGATGCCGGCATTCCTTATTATCATTCTCTGCGTGTGGCTGAGGTCATGATGCGCCGTAACGATGGCGCGCTCATCCTGGGCAGCGCCACGCCCGATCTGGAAACAGCGCTCCGTGCTCGGCGTGGCGATCTGCAACTGCTGCACCTGCCCAGCCGCATCATGGGACATCGCAGTCGCATTCTGGAACTTTCAGAGCGCGAGGGGGTGGTCGCCCGTTATTATCCGGCCAGCGCCGAGGACGCGCTGACCATTGACCTGCCGCCTGTCGAAGTGGTGGATATGCGTGTGGAGTTGAAAAGCGGCAATACAGCTATCTTCAGCCATATGTTGCAAGATGGCCTGCGCGAGGTGCTGGCGCGTAATGAACAGGCCATGCTCTTCCTCAACCGACGAGGTATGAATACCTATGTGTTCTGCCGGGACTGCGGTTATGTCGATCAGTGCCCGCGCTGCGATGTGCCGCTGACTTATCACCAGTATGACGAGCGCATGCGCTGTCATCTGTGCGGTTATGCCAGCCAGCCGCGCCGGATGTGCCCCCAGTGTGACTCGCGGCGCATCAAATACTTCGGTGCGGGGACGCAGCATGTCGAGCAGGAGCTGAGGCGTTTATTTCCACAGGCACGAGTGCTGCGCTGGGATGCCGATACCGCCCGCACCCCGCGCGCTCACGAAGACCTGCTGCAATCTTTTATGGATCGGCAGGCCGATGTGCTGATCGGCACTCAGATGGTCGCTAAAGGGCTGGACTTACCACTGGTGACGCTGGTGGGCGTGGTCAATGCCGATGTCGGGCTGGGGCTGCCGGATTTCCGTGCCGGGGAGCGCACCTTCCAGGTCTTAACACAGGTTGCTGGCCGGGCCGGACGTGGGCTGCTGGGGGGTAAAGCCATTTACCAGACTTACCAGCCAGAGCATTATGTGATTCAGGCCGCCGCCGCGCACGATTACGAAGGGTTCTATGCGCAGGAGATCGAAAAACGCCGTGAGATGGGTTATCCCCCTTTCCGGCGTTTAGTGCGCATCCTGCTCCAGTTCCAGAGTGAGACCAAAGCTCATGCGGAGGCGGAACGCGCGGCGGAGCTGCTGCGGCGGCAGATCGCGCAGTTGGGGCTGACCGCGACGGAGATTATCGGCCCTGCGCCGTGTTTCTTTGCCAAGATCAACAATGTTTATCGCTGGCACATTCTGCTGCGTGGCCCCGACCCCATCCATGCGCTGGCAGGTGTCACTATTCCGCATGGGTGGTATGTCGATATTGACCCGGTGGATGTTCTGTAATCTCTCTGGCACAGTCCTCCTGCCCAGTTATAATGAATATTTTCACATAGTGGATCAACATTCATGCTGCGATTCGATTACATCCCTTACCCCCTGTGGCGACGCAAATTGCCCAACCCTCTGGGGCTGCTGGCTGCGCCCTTCCTGCACTGGTTCTACCCGGTATATGCCGAGACTCACCCGCCGGCCACACCGCGCCAGATGGGGCGCTTCATGGCACGCTGGGGCTTGCTGAATGGCACTGATGAGGCTGACGCGCGCCGCCGTATGGCGGAAAACCCGGCGGTGGTTGAAATGACACGCGGCGATATTGTCCCACAGGCCGCCCCGCACCAGCCCGTGCGACTCCCTGCGCAGTGGGAGCCAATGGAGACCATTCTGTTAAGCTGGCCGATCTATTATCCGCCGTTATGGACGCTCCATGCCCAACTGGTAGAGGCGATCACGCCCGTCTGCACAGTCACGATTAATGTGCCACGCCCCATATATGCCAGCGCGATCAGGCTGTTTTTAGAGCAGCGCGGCCAGGCAGATCTGTCGAAAATCCGCTTTTTATATTTGCCTACAGATGACATCTGGGTGCGCGATTATGGCCCTTTCGTTGGGCTGGATGCCGATGCCCAGCAGGTCGCTATTCATGCGTCTTATGACCCGCTGCCCAATTACCCTCAAGTCCTGGACAATGCCATGCCAGAGCGCTGGGCGGCACATCACGAAATCCCCGCGCGCGAACTCTACCTGCATCTGGAGGGCGGCAATATCTGGTCGGACGGTGCAGGTACGCTGATCATGTCTGACGAATTTCAGCGGCGGGATTCGCGGTTAAGCACAGAAGATGTGCTGGAAGCGCTGCATGAGGTCTTTCTGTTCGATAAGCTCATCGTCACGCCTCACCTTCAGGAAGAGGAAACCGGACATGTTGATCTGCTGGTCAAGCTGGCAAGTGAGCATACTGTGCTGGTGACCGAACCGGGCGATTCGCTGAATACCGGGCGTTTACAGCAGACTGCTGATCTGTTCCGCCAGGAAACCAACGCGCGCGGTCAGCGTTATCATGTCATGGAACTGCCCGCGCTGCCGCAGTATTTTAACTGGGGCCTGTTCTCCATCTGGCGCAGCTATACTAATGCCCTCACGGTGAACGGTCGTGTTCTTGTGCCTACCTATGACGTAAAAAGTGATGAAAAAGCGCTGGCACTTTATCACGAAGCCATGCCAGAATATGAGATTATCCCAATTCACTGCAAGATTGGCGTGAATGGCGGCGGCGCGGTGCACTGTCTGACCAAAGAAATACCCCGTGCCAGGGGGAGATAAAATCGAAATCCCTGTTTTCATCGTACTGTACCGTTAAAGTGAAATTTGGGTAATTTATAATATGAGCATTTTCGGGTACGATGATTTACAGATCGAAAAGCAAGGTCCTGAAAGATGAAACAAGCTGTCCGAGTAGCTTTGATCCAGTTAGCCTGGGCAGGAGCGCGCGAGCCAATGCTCGTGCTGTATCGCCAGTTGATCGGGCACGCGGCGATGGAGGGAGCGACGCTCATCTGCCTGCCGGAGCTGTCGCTGTCACCTTATTTTCCCGGTACACGTACTGCTGCCGGGTTTGAATGGGCGGAAGCGCTGGAAGATGGCCCCACTGCGCAGTTCTGCGGGGCGCTGGCGCGTGAACATCATGTGACTATTGTCGGCAGTATCTTCGAGCAAACGCCGGAAGGTCGTTACTTTGATACCGCCACCCTTTATAACCCACAGGGACAACTGGCCGGATACACCCGTAAGATTCATATTCCTTCAGGCACTGGTTATCATGAAACCGACTTCTTCGAGGGTGGGCAGGAATACCCGGTGTTTGATATGGGTACGCTCAGGCTGGCCACCCCTACCTGTTATGACCAGTGGTTTCCTGAGCTGGCGCGCATCTACACCCTGAATGGCGCGGAATTTATCTTCTATCCAACGGCGATTGGCTCCGAGCCTACCGACCCGGATATTGACACACAGGAAGCGTGGCAGACGGTCATGCGTGGCCACGCCATTGCGAATGGAGTTTTCATCGGCGCGGCCAACCGGGTGGGCATGGAAAACGGAGTACGCTTTTATGGCAGCAGTTTTATCTGTGACCCTACCGGGGCGATCCTGGTACAGGCCGGACGCGACACGACTGAGGTGATTATGGCGGATTTAATGCCGCACACGCTTGAGCACTGGCGTGATCTGTTCCCACTGCTGCACCAGCGCAAACCCGCGACTTACCAGCGGCTGACGGAAAAAACAGGCGGAAAGCCGCCGGACTGGCTGAATCATCCCTGAGTAAACTGAAATGTTCCGGGGGAGACATGGGCATCACACTGACATGGTACGATGAACAGAAACACATTATCCTGTGGGCTTACCAGGGACGCTGGACAGCGGATGAGTTTGACCGGGCCACAGAAGAAGCCTCCCAGTTAATCGACACCGTGGATTATCCAGTGGGCGTCATCGTGGATTTTAGCCACAGCACCCTTATGCCCCCGAATATCATGATGCGCTTTCGCCAGTCGGCTCAACAAGCGATAGGCCATCCCAACAATACTGTAAGGGTGATCGTGGGCGCGGATTATTATCTGAAGATTTTTCTTAATACCCTTTTTACCCTTGCGCCGCCTGCATGGTACAGTTACTTTGCTTCCACGCGCGAGGAGGCTGCGGCGCTGATTTACCGCCTGCTGGAGCCGCAGCCTGCTACAAAGGTGTGACAGCTCTCTAGCGCCGCCGCTCATCCACCGCGTCAATTGCGGAGAGAATTTTTTGCAGGCCTGTGACCGGGTTGCTGCCCAGGTGCAGTCGCAGTGCTGGCCGCCCATGATCGATCAGAGCTTGCAGATCACCCAATGCCTGCGCCGCCTGAAGGGTGGCGAAACTGTACGGTTCGCCCGGTATAGGGAGGTCATCAGCTTCATCCGCAGTCAGCACGAAAAAGACACCATGATCGGGGCCGCCCTTGTGAAGCTGACCTGTGCTGTGCAGGTAGCGTGGGCCATAACCTATAGTCACCGCCCGGCGTGTGGTATGGCGCAGTCGCCGCTGGATATGTCTGAGGGTCGTGTCGATTTCTTCCGTGGCTGGCAGATAGGCCAGCACAGCGAAGTAATCGCCCGCGCGCGTAGCATTGATCTGTGCCGCCAGCATACTGATCAGATCGCTCCCACTGTAACGATGTTGTAAGCTCAGCTCACTCAACAGGCGCAGCATCTTTTCGCCCGCATACAGGCTGACTTCGCCTTCGGTAAAAGCTACGTCTTGCGATGGCAGCATGCCATGCTGGCGATAATGAGTCAGCATCTTTCCTGTGTTTTCCTTGCTTTCGGCCACATCTGGCTCATCAAAGGGGTTGATATTCAAAATTTTCCCCGCGAGGGCTGTTGCATACTCCCAGCGAAAGAATTCGCCCCCCAGGGCATAGGCATCATCCATATGCAGGGTAAGGCAGGGCTGCCCGGCCTGCTGCAAAGCCAGCATTCCCTGGTCAAGTTCGTTATTGTCATCGTCTGCCACGCGCAGGTAAACAAACACACGGTCTGTCACGTAATCATGAGGGTTGCCGATGGTCGCGCCCACCACGGGGATGATGCCATGCCCCTGTTTACCTGTGCTTTCTGCCAGAAGCTGTTCTGCCCAATGGGCAAAACGGGTGATCGAGGGGCTGCAAAAGAAGCTGACTTTATCACGGCCTTCCTTTGCCAGTACCCCCAATGCTGCACCCAACAGAATGGCCGGGTGGTATTCACCTTTTACGTTTGGCCCACAGGCCATCATCATACGTTCTGCGCTGTGCCACAGGGCATCAATGTCTAATCCCATCAGCGCTGCTGGCAGC
>JBGSXK010000786.1:0-7881 GCA_041751455.1 Anaerolineae bacterium | reverse complement strand
TGTCATCGGCGCGGTGCTGCTGGTCTGGCTCATCCGCTTCGTGGGTAACAGCAACTTCGCGCGTTAGGGTCTTTAATCACTTTCGCCAGCGCCCTGTGGACAGAGATAAATTACAGGGACAGCATAAACTGTTGTCTCTGTATGTTTTGCCTCTATAAGTACTTTGAGGACCTGAAAAACAGGTGAGAAACAGGTAAAGTTTGAAAATCGTCAGGAGATGGTATTTAACACGTTTCAAGGCGGCCTGCGGGTCGCCTTTTTAATCCAGAACCCGCGAATGGCGTGAAATAGGTCAGTTGTCCGGTCAATTGGCGGGATGCGTGATGTAGAATAAAGGTGAGTTCCCCTGATAAACAGTCATATTCTAAATCAAGGAGTATACACAAGATGAGAAATACCGTATGGCTCGTCGTGGTCTTGCTGTTGATGCTGGTCGCTCCGGCGGCACTGGCACAGGAAAGCAATGTCAACACGGTTACGTTCAACGGTTTCAGCTTCGATTATGACTCGGCGCTGGGTTCGGTGCTGACGATTGTCCAGCAGCCGGGTGACTCGCCGGAGGTCCAACAGCCCGGCGGCCCTGTGGCCCCGCACACTTATTACGCGCTTTCTGACCAGAGCAGCGAACCCACATTCCCGGAGTTCGCACCTTTAATCATTCGTGTGTACCGGGTGGCCGATCTTGCGCCCTACGATGAATTGCAGGCCAACCTGACCGCCCTGCGAAGCCTGATCGACAACCAGCCCGACCTAAGCGGATATATCAATGTGTCTGACGATATGGCCGCCGGGCAGCAACTGCCCTTCCTGTATGGGACAGGCGCTTCACAGGTCATGCGCGCCCAACCCCGTTATGTGAACCTGGGCGACATCAAAGGCGTTACCTATCTGACAGTCTTCCGGCATGATGTCTCACCGTTTTTCAGCGGCGACTTTGTTTACACCTTCCAGGGTATCACCAGTGATGGACAGCACGCGATCTCGGCGCAGTTTAACGTCTCCACGCCGCTCTTTCCGGCAGAGCCGACAGCCGATTTTGATTATGACAGCTTTGCGGCAGGTTATATCCAGTATGTGCGCGATAGTGTAGCGACATTAACCAGCGCTACGCCTGTGCAGTTCAGCCCTTCGCTGAATATGCTGGACGCAATACTGGAATCCTTCAGCTTTGCTCCGGTGAGTGCAGGCGCAGAGGGGCAGGCGACTGCGCCACAGTCCACCCCCACCCCAATGCCTGAAACCGCCCCACCCAGCGATCCTTCATTTGGCGGCCTGGGCGGCAGAGAGTGGACACTGGTCAGTTATGGCGATCCCGCCGCGCCACTGGAGGCACTGCCAGAAGCCCCGGCCAGCATCGCCTTTGGCATAGATGGTGTCACGGGGAACACAGGGTGCAACAGCTTCGGCGGCACCTTCACCTATGAGAATAATACGCTGGTCTTCAGCCCATTGAACTCAACGCGCATCGCCTGTGCAGAGAATATCCTGGTACAGGAGGCGGATTTCCTGGCAGCCCTGGCGACTGCCAGCACCTACCGGATAGAAGGGGAGACACTGCAAATCTTCTATGAAGGCGGGACACAGGTGTTGAATTTCACTGCGTCGTAAGTGGTAAGCCGTAACTTCAGGGGCGGGTCGCAGACCTGTCCCTGGCTGGCTCTATTCACCCCAACAGCACCCCGCAAAATTCCAGCATGTCACGTTCACCACGACACTCGCACAGCGCGCGCATCACGCCTTCCGGCAGCCTGAACCACTCCGGGCTGACACGATAATCCGTCAGCGCTTCGTGCAGCAGTTTTTCCGATTTATGAGCGAACATTACGGGAAAGGTGTGGACAATGTGCAGATCAAGGATGTTGGGCACACTTAGCTGCTCAGCACGTTTGCAGGGATGCTTACTGATGCCGATCTTGTGATAACCGAGTGAGGACTCGGCAATATAAATCACTTTACTGTAGGTTGAAACGCACTTTCGACCTGTCGCCATCGTATTTATTAAAGTTGTGTTTACCTCACGTTTCAATCATTCTAACATAGAACAGGCTTTCTTGTAAGAGGCTACTTACCTTGTATCTGTTGCAATTGATATAACGGCGTAGGGCAAACATTGTTAAAACGTATGTGCGTGATGTAACCTCGCCCTCTATAATACAGAGGTTGAGAAAGATGGGCGGGTCTGAGACCCGTCCCTAACATGCGCTGGCTGTCTGACAGACGCAGGGAGGGGCGGTCGTGGCACGACAAACCAACAGGCATCTCAGAAAACACAGGTTTGCTTCCTTGCAGCCTGGCATCGGGTTTTTTCTCGTGTGTATGCTCGCTTCTGGCTGTAACCTGGGTGTGCCCCAGGTCACACCGACTGTCGCGCCTACCTTTACACCGGGCCTTACGGCCAGCCCGACCGCCAGCCACACCCCAAACCCGACCCTGGTCGCGCAGCTTCTGGCGACGGATACCCCCACTACTACGCCCACACCCACTGAAACCATCACGGCCACATCCACCGCGACCACGACCCCTACGGCGACCCCAACCGCCACAGGAACAGCCACACCCACCCCAACCGCCACGCTGACACCGACGGCCACGCCCAGCGGCACCAACACAGTAGTGCCCACCGAAACCCCGACGGATACCGAGACTCCTACCGCTACCCTAACGGCCACTTCTACGCCGACAGCCACCACGACACCTACCTGGACTGTCACACCCAGCGATACGCCGACACAGACTCATACCCCACTGCCGACCGCAACCGATACGCCGCAGCCCTCACCCACACCGCTGCCCACACTTGGCCCCAGTGACACCCCGTCGCCCACTGCTTCGGCGACTCCCTTGCCAACGCTCACGCCGCTGCCCACACTGACTGATACACCCACTGTGACGCTTATACCGAGCTTTACACCCGTGCCCACGGGCACACCTACGCGCACCCTCTCGCCGGAGGAAGTCGCGCTGCTGCTGGGCACACCTCCAGCCACCGAGACACCGGGCACACCTACCGCTGCTCCCACGCTGGATGTCACCCCAACGATTGTCACCGCCGCGCCGGAAACCGAGGCATTCAATACACCTGTTGCCGCAACCACCACCCCCTTCCTCATCCCCTCGGAAACACCGGTTGCAGAGGCGCTGCCGACATTGACGCTGCTGCCCACCCTGATCCCAGTTGACCCGCAGATTCGCGCCTTCGCGCTCAGCACCGATGGCGGCTTCGCGGGGGGCGGCTTCGGCCTGCTGCCCGATACGGTGCTGTTCGAGCGCAACCCGGTTAACCCGGCGCAGTATGCCGTAACCGACAGCTCTGGCCTGCTTTATTTCACAGGTGTGAACGGAGAAAATGCGTCCCGTGTGGATGTCTCACCATTTTCGCAGTTCCTGCCCTTCAACCCGGAGGAAAACAACGCCTTCGTGCGCGATATTGCCTGGTCGCCGGATGGCCGCTATCTGGCGTTTCTGGTGAATGCGGAGGCCACGTCTGAACTGGCAAATGACGGTGTGTGGTTCTTCCAGCCCGGCCAGTTCCCACCCATCCAGTTATTGGTAGACTGCCCCAAGCCCGATCACCCCGGCTGCGGCATCGTCACCAGCCCATCCGGGCCGGATTTATGGCAGAGCCTCGCGCTGGAATGGTCACCCAACAGCAATGCGCTGCTGGTACACACTTATTTGCCGTCGGAAAACCGCCTCGTACAAACCATCGTGCCCACGTCGTTTAACCCGGCGGTGCGCGATGAACGCCCGCCTGTGCTGCGTTACGATTACGCCAGTTGGGAAAGAAACGGTAATCGGGTGCTGGTCAGCGGCAGCGCGCCGGATGGCAATGTCTACATTGCCTGGGTCAATCCGCAGGACTTTAATCAGAGGGAGGTGGTCTTTCTGGCGCGGGATAACGGCCTGTGGGTGCAGCACGCGGTGCAGCGCCCTGATGGCTCGATTGTGACACTGGGCGCGCCTTTCAGCGAGGGAGGGCACGATGCGCCGCAGCGCCTCTATGACGGAGGCGGGCAGCCGCTTACAGCACCCATCGGCAGCGCGCCGCCTGCTCGTGTGGAGTGGAGTCCTGACCGCAGCGCGGCGCTGGTCATCGCCGGGGGGCGGCAGTACGTGGCGCGTATCACAGGGGAAGTGACCGACATCACCGATCAGGTACGCGGGGCACAGGCTATCCACTGGGTCGATGGCGGCCTGCCGCTTGTGGACAGTCCTCAAAACGCCCCACCGGATACGTCGGGTAACCCGCCGATTGGCGTGCGTGAAACCCCGGCAGCACAGGAGGGCCAGTACCCGGTGGGGACTCGGCTGCGAGTGCTGGCGCAAGCGGGGCTGAACATCCGCGCCCATCCCGATCCTACAGCTCCCAGCATCGCCAGCGCGGTAGAGGGGGACGAAATCATCATTCAGAACAGCGTCCCGGTGCAGGCCGGGGGCTACCCCTGGTGGCAGGTGCAGAATGTGAGTGATGGCAGCATCGGCTGGCTGGCCGGAGAGATCGACGGCGCTGCTACGATCGGCCCATAACCCCCAATTATTAGGTGGCGTGTCTTATAGACAGCCCCTTCAAAATGCAGTAATGTAAACGGTATCAAGTAGCGTGGGGGAACGCAGCTTTATGAGTAGTAAAAATAATGAACAGCGGCCCGAATCGCAAACTGGCGCAGTGCCACGACTGGATTTCACCACGTCCAAGACGCGCCGAGAACCGCTGCGCACGATCCCTCTACCGGAAATCCCGGATGAAAGAGGAAGCGTGACCGGAGCCATCAGTATTCGGGCAGAAGGCGAAGATAAAGCCAAGTATGCCGATGATACACCGACAAGAAGTGCTTTGACGACTTAAAATTATGAACCGACTTTGAAGCCGCCGGATGGAAAACACCATCCGGCTTTTTGTTTGCCGTACTGCCCGCTATAATCGCGTTATGAAATCCATCCATCCCAGACCCGCACAGAATCGTTTTATTCAGTATGGTGCTATCGCTGTCTTCGTGGTGATGCTGCTGGCCGCCGCGCTGCAAATCGTGCTGGCACTGGCGATCAGACCGGGCGGGCTGTTTTTCCTCACAGCGGTGATTACCCTGCTGTTGAGTCCGTTTGTACTGCTGCTGACTACTGCCACGCCGGGCGTGACCGTCACGCCAGAGGGGATCACGATTGAGCCGGTCATCTGGCGGCATTGTTTTGTCCCCTGGGCAGATGTGGCGGAGGTCAGGCCGTATCCCCTGCTGCCACAGGCCGGGGCGGAAACCACACGCCGGGCGCTGGCCGGGCGCTCGAAGTATGCCGCCGCTGCGGGCATCATGCTGGTGATTCCGGTACTGCCCGTACAGTATCGCATTGTCGGAGTCCTGGCAGGCGTGGGCGGCCAGCCTGCTATCGCCGTGACCAACCGGACGCATACGGGTTATGAACAATTGGTTGCACTCATTGAAACCTATAGCCAAGGACAAACCTGATGCTCCCTACACATTATCGCAAAGTGGTCGCTGCACGCTTTGATAAGAATTTTCGTACAGCGGCGGAAATCGTGGAAACCCCACTGGAAGCGCCGAAACCCAACGAAATTATCCTGCGTATCCGTTATGCCGGTGTGAACGCGACCGATGTCAACATCAGCGCGGGCAGCTATACGCCTGGCAAACAGCCACCGCTCGACCTGGGGGCGGAGGCTGTCGGTGAGGTGGTCGCGGTAGGCGGTGAGGTTCGGGACTTTAAAGAGGGGGACGCGGCACTGGTTTCGACGGTAGGCAGCGGCTATCGCGAATATTATACGGTGAAGGCTAATCGGGCTGTGCCTGTGCCTGCTGCCACGCCGGAAATGCTCAGTCTGGTGATTAGTGGGGTGACGGCCTCCATCGGCCTGCACATCACGGGCGAGATGCGCAGTGGCGAGACGGTGCTGGTCACTGCTGCCGCCGGGGGCACAGGACAGTTCGCCGTGCAACTGGCGAAACTGGCCGGGAATCAGGTCATTGGCACATGCAGCAGTGAGGATAAAGTGGAACTTTTGCGACAGCTTGGCTGTGACCGGCCAGTGAATTACCGTATGGAAGACCTGGATGCGGTGCTGCGTAGCGAATATCCCAACGGCGTGAACGTTGTCTATGAATCTGTCGGGCGCGCGATGTTCGATACCTGCGTGGATCATCTGGCGATCAGGGGGAGGCTGGTCATCATCGGCTATATCACCGAATATCTTTCACAGCCGGAAATGATCACGGCTCCGCGCCTGTATTTTAAGCTGCTGGGCAAGTCGGCCTCGCTGCGCGGCATGTTTTTACCGCACTTTTTCAAGCTGATTCCTGACCATCTGACGCAGTTAGTCGAGCTTTACCAGGAGGGCAGGCTGCATGTCGCCATCGATGCGACTCCGTTTGTGGGGGTTGAAGCGGTGTGTGATGCGGTTGAATACCTGCACAGCGGCCAGAGCCAGGGTAAAGTGGTGGTACGTTTCGCATGATCTCCCTGATCGCCACCGTCCTCAATGAGGGCGACAATATCGCTTCTCTGCTGGAGTCGATCTGTGCGCAGACGCGCCTGCCGGATGATATTGTGTTTGTGGATGGTGGCAGCCACGATCATACGGTGGCGGTGCTTGAGCGTTACGCGCAGCAGCTTCCCGTGCGGGTAATCGTGGAGCCAGGGTGTAATATCAGCCAGGGACGCAACCGTGCTATCGCCGCGGCACATGGGGATATTATCGCAGTCACAGATGCGGGAGTGCGGCTCGAACCCGATTGGTTAGAAAAGCTGACACAACGATTGGTCGAGAACCCAACGGTACAGGTGGCGGGCGGTTTTTTCCTGGCCGACCCGCAAAATGCTTTCGAGGCGGCGATGGGCGCGACGGTACTGCCGCTGGTAGAGGAAATCCGTGCCGAGAGTTTTTTGCCCAGCCATCGCAGTGTTGCTTTTCGCAAGACAGCCTGGGAGGAGGCAGGCGGTTATCCCGAATGGCTGGATTTCTGCGAGGATTTAATTCTCGATCTCAAGCTGAAACAGGTCGCGCCAGAATTCGTTTTTGTGCCGGATGCCATTGTCCACTTCCGTCCGCGCAGGTCCCTGCGTGCTTTCTTCAAGCAGTATTATCAATACGCGCGGGGGGATGGGAAAGCTGACCTGTGGCGCAAGCGTCATGCTGTTCGTTACGCCACTTACCTGCTCGCCGCACCGGGGATTTTTCTAGCTGGCCTGTGGCTAAATCGGGCACTGTGGCTTTTTTACCTGCCGGGCATGATCTATTATCTTTACCAGCCTTACCGCCGTCTTTCTGCTGTCCTTCAACACACCCGCGCGATGAGTACCACAGGTATCCTCTATATCCTGCTGCTTGTTCCCGTCATTCGTGTGGTGGGGGATGTGGCGAAGATGCTCGGTTATCCAGCGGGATGGCGCTGGCGTTTGCATCATCAACCACCTGACTGGCGCGATTTTACATAACAAAAACTTCGTTTCTTTTCGCAAACCGTTATCCACGTATATAATGAACCATAAGCGGCTGAACAGGCTGCGAGGGGATAAAGAAGAACCGAGAGGCAGACACATCATGCCAGCGACACTCACCATCACCGGCATCAACCTCAAAGTGCTGATTATGGATACCGATTTTTACGCGCTTCAGGCTGTCAACAGCTTTCTGGCCTGGGATCGTCGGACGCGAGTCACCAATATGTCCGAGAGCGTAGAGGAAATGTGGGCTTACCTTAAACGCGCGCCGCTGGCCGAACAGCCGGACATAGTGCTGCTGGATGCTGATCACACAGGCGGGCCAGAGAGGCTGAAAGAGATTATCATGCTGCTGCGCGCCAGGGCAAAAAGCCTGCGGGTGATCTGTCTGGCGCAGGTCCCTATACCAGAACTCGTGGAAGCGGCTGC
>JBGSXK010000785.1:0-3610 GCA_041751455.1 Anaerolineae bacterium | reverse complement strand
GGGTCATGTGGGTCAGCCTCCCCAACCTTTGGAAAATGTCGTGATGAGATTTTCTTCTTTGTTCGCCAGCGGCACCCGCCACAGATAACGGATAATCGCGTCGGCGGCGATGAACATGATAATCAGCGCCTGGATAATGCGCACCAGGTCTACCGAGATATTGGCGTTGATCTGCATTAAGCCCGCGCCAGTCAACAGCGCGCCCCACAACAAGCCCGCCGGAATCATGTTACGGGGGTTGGTGCGGGCGAGCAGCGCGACGGCAATGGCATCAAAACCCAGCCCGGCGAAGAAGGCAGGCTGCATATTAAACTGTACGCCGCTGATCTGTACGGTGCCGGCCAGCCCGGCCAGCGCGCCGCTGAGCGCCATGGCCAGGACGAGATTGCGCGGGACACTCATGCCGGAATAACGGGCTGCGTCTGGGTTCGCGCCGACAGTGCGCAGTTCAAAGCCATAGGTGGTGCGCTGTAAGAACCAGTCGGTAAACCAGACGGCTGCCACCATGACGATCAGCCCCAGGTGCAGGCTGTTGCGCACCGACATCCACGACAAGAACAGGCCACCGAGGGCCACCAGCAGACCGATAAGCAGGGGGCGCAGGCTGTAGCGCCAGTTCTCCCGGATGCGGCCATAACTGCGGGCAAGCAAGACCACGCCCACCAGGACACCGATGACCACAAAATAGATGGGGTTCAAGCCGCTGAAGAGGGGAAGGCGGGCGCTGTTGGCAATAAAGGGGGTGCGGGGGATGCTGGCGGTTGGGTCCTGCATAATGACGGGATTGGCGGATTTGATGAGCCAATCGACCAGCAGGATGGCCACAAAGTTGAGCATAATGGTGTTGATGACCTCATGCGCCCCGGTATAGGCTTTTAATAAGCCGGGGATGGCCCCCCACAACGCGCCCCCGATCAGCCCGGCTATGATCATGAGCGGCAGGTGGAACATCTGCGGCGCGTCGAAGAGGGGGGAATAGCCGACCCAGACGGCGAAGGTCGCGCCGATGTAAAGCTGCCCCTCCGCGCCGATATTGAACAGGCCGGCCTTAAAGGCCAGTGCTACCGCCAGCCCGGCAATGATGTAAGGGATGGAACGGACGATGGTTGTTTCCAGATTGGCAGGGAAGAAGAGGAGCGCGCTGCCGCCTAACCTCAGATATACCGTCTCCGGGCGATCTGCGGCGGGTGTGCTGCCCGTGGTGTAGAGAATGCCCGCCGGGGCGCTAAACCCCGTACCAACCAGCAGGCGATTGCCGGGACGACGTACCACAAGGTTCTCTACCAGCGCAGTATCCAGCTCTTCGGTGAGCGCTGTATGAATATCCTGCTGCGATAACAGTCCGGCATCATAGATGCGGCGAACCAGCAGCACCTGTTCGGAAGCCGCAGCCAGATCGGTGACTCCGGCCTCGTCGAGGAGCGCCTGTACGGCGACCCACTCGCGGACGCTGGTGAGGCCGAGGGTGGTGATTTCATCCAGGGCGGCGGCGGTTGCCTCGTCCAGTTGGACGGTTTCGGCAGGGACGGCCTGCTGTACCAGTGTTTCGAGGCTGGCGATACCTTCTGCGCGGATAAGCTGCATTGCGGCCAGCAGATCGGCATCGCTGTAACTGGCTGCTGAAGGGGCAAGTGCTTCCACCGCTGCGCGATCTTCGGCGGTGAGGCTGATTCTGGTCAGGTAGGGGTCGGCCAACTGGCGCACCTGACTGCGGGGTAACTGGAGAAGGTCATTGACCAGGGGCTGTATGGCCTGCAAGCGCTCCGCACCAATGCGCTCGACATCAGGATTGACTTCGGCTGCCCCGGCCAGCGCTTCCTCGCCCACGTCGGCCAGCACCTGACCATAACGGCGCACATTTTCGATGCCTGTCACGGATACCCGGGTGATGGCACGCGAGAGGCTGGTGAGATCGGACGGGGTGAGGGGTGAAACTGCTGCCAGCCGGGCTGCCTGGCTGAGGTTATCGGGCGAGACTCTATCATTGACTACCAGCCCGGTTGAGCCTTCGATCAATGCGCTGTAAGCGCTGCCGGCGATGCTCAGCCCACTGGCAATATCGCCCCGGCCACCTGTTACAATCATGAAGGGGATGCCGATGATGAAGGCGGTGATGATCGCCAGCAGGGGCACGAGACGCGGGGAAATGCGCTGCCAGCCGCTGGTGATGGAACGGAAAATACCTGCCTGCCCTGTGGTGCTTTTAGCCATGTTCCGCCACTGCTTCCTGCTGCTTCACACCAGCCATGAGCAGCCCCACCTGCTCCCGGTTGGCTGCTTCAATGGGCAGCGTATCGATGATCTGTCCGTCGTACATCACGGCCACGCGGTCTGCCAGCGAGAGAATTTCGTCCAGCTCTGCCGAGACCAGGAGTACGGCGGTGCCTTCGTCGCGCATTCGTATGATCTGTTTATGAATAAATTCAATCGAACCGACATCCAGACCACGGGTGGGCTGGGCCACGATCAAGAGGCGGCTGGGGCGCGAGAACTCGCGCGCGATGATGGTCTTTTGCTGGTTGCCGCCGCTGAGGCTGCCCATCTCCGTGTAGATGCTGGGGGTACGTACATCATACTGCCTGACCAGCCTGCGGGCATTTTCGTCTTTGGCAGCTTCATTGGCAAGGATGCCGTTGGAGAAGGGGTCGATGTAATAGGTCTGGAGCACCAGATTATCCTTGATGGGGAAGCTGGCGACCATGCCATTCTTCTGGCGGTCTTCGGGCACATGGGCGACACCGCTCTCGACGATGCGGCGGGGGGTAAAGCGGGTCACATCGTGACCTTCGATGCTGATGTGCCCACTCTGGGCAGGGCGCAGGCCGGTAATGGCCTCTACCAGCTCGGTCTGGCCGTTGCCCTGTACGCCAGCGATGCCGAGAATTTCCCCGGCACGCACCTCCAGCGATAAGCCTTTGACGGCGGGCAGGTCGCGGTCATCACTGACGTGTAAACTGATGACGGTGAGTACAGGTTCGCCGGGGGTGGAGTCGTCCTTGTCTACCTGCAAGATCACATCACGCCCGACCATGAGCGAGGCCAGCGAGGCCTGGGTAGATTGTTTCGGGTTAGCATGGCCGACGACTTTGCCGCCGCGCAGCACGGTGACATGATCGCAGATTTCCAGAATTTCCTTGAGCTTGTGCGAGATAAAGATAATGCTTACGCCGCGCTCCAGCAGGGTACGCATGATGCGGAACATGCCCTGTGCTTCCTGGGGAGTGAGGACGGCGGTGGGTTCGTCCAGGATGAGGATATCGGCCTGACGGTAGAGCGCCTTGATGATCTCGACGCGCTGCTGTACACCGACGGGCAAATCCTGCACCAGCGCGTCCGGGTTGACATTCAGCCCGTACTGCTGCGCGATTTCCAGAATGCGCTGCCTCGCCGCACGCCTGTCCAGAAACAGGCCGCGCACGGACTCGTTGCCGAGCATGATGTTCTCGGTCACGGTGAGGACGGGGACAAGCTGGAAATGCTGGTGCACCATGCCGATGCCGAGCGCAATGGCATCATTGGGGTCTTTGATGTGCGCGGGCTGACCGTTGACCAAAATCTCGCCTTCGTCGGGCGTGTACAGGCCGTAGATCATGTTCATCAGGGTGGACTT
>JBGSXK010000784.1:0-3307 GCA_041751455.1 Anaerolineae bacterium | reverse complement strand
AGTGGATGAAGCAGTGGACAAGATGCTGCTGGAACGATTAGAAGCGACCACGATTGATGAAACAATCTGGCAACAGGCACTGGAAACGACGGAACACAGCGGTCACAGTGAGAAGCGGCGGATTGAGCAGGAAATTCGCAGTGCCGAACGCACCAAACAGACCATTCTGGACAATCTGAAGGCGATCTCCAATCCGGGCATCGTCAAGAATCTGGAAGCCAGCTATGAAGCCAATGAGCGCGAAATCGAGCGGCTGACCGCCGAACTGGCGAACCTTGCGACGAGTGAGCATTACCAGCGGGGTCTACTCGAAGCGCGTCCGGTGCTTCAGACGGTCATCACCCACTGGGAACAGGTCGCCGGAGATAAACGCCGCGAGTTGTTTGAGGCATTCGCCCATCGCATCCTGGTTCGACGGCTCGATATTCTGAACCGGGAAGTGATCGTTCAGTGGCGGGACGGCACCGAAACCCAGCGGACATTCACCCGTGCTGGCAAACGTCTCTTCTGGTCAAAACACGATTTGCAGCAACTTAAGCAGATGGTGGAAGGTAATGTGTCGCAGGTGACGATCATGCGTGCGTTCCCCCTCCTCACCTGGCAGGACATCCAGAAGCGGTATGCCTATCACTTTGGCGAGGGCAGCTTCGCGCCGCACTATGCAGGGGAGAAGCAGTATCCGGCGCATTTCACCTATGCGAAAACGGATGAAGCCAGGGCGGAGAAAGCCGCCCAAAAATCAGTGAGTATCTCTCCTTCTCAGGGGGTAGAGGGCACTTCGGGGTCAATCTCCAACACAGTGACCGGGTTGATATTCATAATACAGGTGTCGAGATATTTGGTTTTCACCGTATCACGCCGATCCCAGGTATGGACGTGACCATGCAGCATATACCGGGGGCGATACCACTGCATAAAACGCAGCAGTGCCCTAAAACCCCGGTGTGCCACATCCGGGCGATCATGGATACCAAACGCCGGAGAGTGTGTCACCAGCACATCAACCCCATAACCATAACGACGCTTGCGCAGCCACAGCCCCAGCCACATGCGCAGCACCATGCCCATAACCTCGCGCTCACTGTACTGGATGTCACCACTGTTGTACTGCATCGAGCCTTCAAGGCCCATAAACGTCAGGCCGTTGTATTCGATAAAGCGCCGGTGCAGGTTTTCGCCACCGGGGGGTTTCTCCTTGTAATGCTCGTCGTGGTTGCCCCGCACATAAAACAGCGGGATATTAAGCACAGATACGATATACTCCAGATAAGCTGAAGGCATATCCCCACAGCTTATTAGCAGTTGCACATCGTTGTAACGCCGCCGCAGGTTGACCGCGCTTTCCAACTGCGGCATGACGGTATCACTTACACAAAGAATCTTCACTCTGGACAACTCACATGACCACTTTTCACAATATTCTTAAACCAGGGGAACACAGGTTTTAGAAGCAAAAATAATGAACCAGAACTCATTACACATCACTCGTTACCTTTATGCAATCTTTGTGGTTCAGCATCTTCAACTTCGCCCAGCCAGCGCATCGGCCGGCCCGACCCACCGCGCCGCAGCATGGTGATTTCCGCCATAATGCTCAGCGCGATTTCCTGTGGGGTCTCTGCTTCCAGCTCTAGGCCAATCGGTGCATGAACACGTGCTAATTCGGCTTCGCTCATACCTTGTTCATCCTTAAGCGCCTTAACCGTAAGCGACCAGCGGCGGCGGCTGCCAATCAACCCGATATACGGTGCATCCGTCGCCAGCAGCGCAGGCAGCAGGCGCACATCCACAGGCAGGCCGCGTGTCACACAGGCGATAGATGTCTGCTTGTTGATTGCCACATGCCCCGGCACTTCCCCTGGCTTGCACACCACATACCCATCCATCCCCGGCACATAATCAGGATTGCAGAACTCGGCACGATCATCGGACAAAATCACCCGGTAGCCCACCCATTTACCCAGCTCGGCCAACGCTTTCCCCACATGCCCACCGCCGATCACCAGCAGTGTCGGTGAAATACCTATTGGCTCGATAAACACCTGTATCGTCCCCCCGCACACACCGGGATCGCCATCTTCCAGGTTATTGAGGGTATACGCGGGCATCCGTGTCTGACCATCAGCCAACGAAGCCAGCGCTTCTTTGATGACCAGCGACTCCATCGCGCCGCCGCCCACTGTGCCAATGATCGAGCCATCAGCCCGCACCAGCATCTTACTACCTTCATGACGCGGCACAGACCCCTGCACACTGACGACAGTAGTCAGCGCGACAGGTTCACCCGTCTTCTGCGCTTCAATAAGCGCTTCGTAAACTGCTGAGTCGTTCATAATGCTTACTGCACTTCAATTTCCCCGATGAACAGCCGCCCGTCCGGGCTGACTTCCAGCGTGTCGCTTTCCGGCATCAGGCGCTCCAATGTGTATGGATTATAGAACCCAGTTGCCACCCGGTACGCTCCCGGTGGAACACCTGCCAAGTCTACCACAATTTGATCGCTTCGGGTGCCGGGCAGCCAGTTTCCCGGCGGCAGCGTCCCGTTGCCGGGGTACGTATCCACCTGCGCGACAATGTTCTCCTCCGCATCCAGCACATGCACAAACAGCTTGTAATCGCCCTCCGCGCTGCCGTCCGTGTACCAGTCGAGTTCTAGGAGCAGCAGAGAGGGTAACTGCAAATTATTTACACTAAATAAACTCAATCTACCATCCTGATAAGTCGCAATGGGCGGCTTACATGTCGTTTCTGGTGGTTTCGCTGGCATCAGCCAATGCACTGCAGGAGCATAGTAGCCCTCTTGCATGTGTGGAATCACCTCAATCTGAATATCATTTTCTATGTTGTTGGAAAGTGTTAACAGCGTAGCCAATTCTAACCAGTATCCCGGCAATTCAGGAATCCAGCGCGTCGCTACAAAGTCGTTATTCATGTAAATATCAACAGAGCCTGATGAGACAGGGTGTATCCTACTCACCAACACGTATGAATTATTGGCACTGAGGTGAAGATTATTGATGTAAAATACTTCACGCTGATTTATCAACCTCAGGGAGTCTGGAATAGCGCAGTTAAAGGTTTGCGTACAGTGCAAATAATCCATCTGGCGAAATTCAGTTGGAAAGCCTGCATTTTTTGCGCTGTTGTCCCATACATAGCGGTGTTGTTGTTCTGATTCAATGTTACCTACATCAACATATGTCCACCAATCAGGAGGGCGGGTACGCAAAGGGTTAAAATTACTCCAATTAGTTTGAAAAAACCAATTAGAGTAGTCAAACAAGAAGTGTCTGTCAGAGCTTCCCCA
>JBGSXK010000783.1:0-3172 GCA_041751455.1 Anaerolineae bacterium | reverse complement strand
CGCCGAACATATCAATAGCAGCCCCAAACTGTTGCCACAGTGCCGTTTTCAAAGTTGAATCCATTTGAACACCCGCCTTTCAATTCTGGAAGATTTCTGGTGCTAACCGACATAGAGAAAACCTGCTTCGAAACCCCTTACCCACTCACAAAGCAGCGGTCAGGCGAGGATTTAGGGTGACGGCTGTATTCAAACAGACATTTCCCACCCGTTCAGGGATTTTATAAGCCCTGCCTGATGAAGATATTCTACCTTCGGCTATTCTATTGCACAAGTGTTCTATCACCTGCTTTGGATGCGCTTCTGCCCATCCAGAATAGGGACATATGTCCACCTTTGATAAGAACATTTGTGCTAAAATAAAATGGTCAGCCTTGTACCCGGAGTCAATCTATGCGCTACAACCAGCACCAACGCCTGACCGCCATCGAGCAGATCATCGCCAATGAGGGCAATCTCCAGCAGACCAGCCAGGAACTCAAAATCCCTCGCCGCACCCTTCAGGATTGGTGGCGCTGGTGGAACCATCTCAATCCCCCCTTGCAGGCAACCTATCTGAATCAGTGGCGGGAATGGCGGAATTGGCGGGAAAAAAATCCTCTCCCGCCACCACCAGAGGAAAATCATCTCGAAGAAGAAGAAGAAGAGGAAATCGATACTTACGCCGCCTACACCATCCTGCGTAACCGGATGCTGCGCCGTGCGCTTGCGCTCTCTTTGCTGCTGGAAACTGACGACGACCCCACACAGGTCGCCCGTCTTGCCATCGCGCTCGCCCGCCTCATTGACCGTCTCGCGCGTCTCGACGAGCTTATCCCGCGCCAGCCCCATGACAACGTGATACGCCATCAGTATGTCGATCCCTACGATGGCTCGATCCACGACACGCCCATGTCACCCCCGTGGAGCCACTTCGCCGCCAGTCACCGCTCGTCAGCAGTAACTGAGGATGACCCCTATGCTGATGAAGAAGAATTCTAAAGCCTGTCCCTATCCTGCCACCAGCGACTTCCCGGCCACCACGCGCAGCGCCTCGCCCACCACCGCCATTCCCTCGTCAAGCTGCGCGTCAGGGATATTAAGCGGCGGCAAAAAACGGATGCAGTTGCTGTACAACCCGGCGCGAATGCAGATCACCCCGCGTTGCAGCGCTTCCAGCGTCACATCCAGCGTTTCCTGCACGGCAGGGGTCTTCTGGCTTCGGTCTGTCACCAGTTCCGCCAGAATCATCGCGCCCAGCCCGCGCACATCACCAATCAACGGCACTTCGGCTTGCAGCGCCAGCAGATGCTCGCGGATACGCTGCCCCACCTGCTCCGCCCGTGTCAGAAAGGCCGGGTCGCTGATCATCTTAATCGCTTCCACCGCCGCCACACACGCCAGCGGATTGCCGCTGTAGGTGCCCCCCAGCCCGCCCGGATGCGGCCCGTCCATGATCTCGGCGCGTCCGGTCACGGCGGCCAGTGGCATCCCCGCCGCCAGGGATTTCGCCATGCAGGTCAGGTCTGGCACAATGCCATAATGCTCCACAGCGAACAGCTTCCCTGTCCGTCCAAAGCCGCATTGCACCTCATCGGCTACCATGACGATCCCGTGCTCATCGCATAGTTCGCGGATACGGCGCAGGAAGCGCGGCGGGGCAGCGATGAAGCCCCCCTCCCCCTGCACCGGCTCGATCACGATAGCAGCAACAGCAGACGGGTCAACCTGCGCTACCATCGCGTTGTCCAGTCGGGCAATGCAATCATCGATATACGCTTCCTCACTCATCCCGGCAGGACGGCGGTACACGTTGGGGAACGGCAGCCGGTACACCTCCGGCGCGAAGGGGCCAAACCCCTTCTTGAACAGGCCATACTTGCTGGTCATAGCCAGCGTCATGTTGGTACGCCCATGATACGCCCCTTCAAACACCACGATCGCGGCCCGGCCGGTCGCGCTCCGGCTGATCTTGACAGCGGTCTCCAGCGCCTCCGCGCCGCTGTTAAGCAGCACGGTCTTCTTGGCAAAGTCTCCCGGTGTAAGCCGGTTCAGCTGCTCAGCCACTTCGACAAACGGCTCATACGTCCCCACAATCGCGCACAGATGGATGAGCTGTTCGGCCTGCTGCTGGATGGCGCTCACGACTTGGGGTGGGCAGTGGCCGACAGCCAGCGTCCCGATGCCCCCGGCAAAGTCCAGCAGCACATTGCCGTCCACATCGGTCACAGCCGCGCCGCTGGCCTTCTCAATGGCAATCGGTGTGAGCTTGGCTGCACCGCGGGCCGTGGCTGCCTCGCGCCGTGCCACCAGTTCCCGGCTGCGTGGGCCGGGCAGTTCGGTCAGGAGCTTAATGGTACTCATCACTCGTCCTTTATATATGAGATGTGAGAAACTATGGCCCGATACCTCATGCGGTCAGGTCTGCACCACGCCCGCATCACTTCACCGGTTTGATCTCCGGTGGATGCCGCTGGAGGTCAAAGACATCCGTGACATGCGTATAGCTGCTGCCCATCAGGCGGCCTATCGGCTGGTAAGCTTCCAGGTCGATGTAATTGCCCTCGCGGTACACCGACTCGTCAAAGTGCATATGCACCACCGTGCCGATGACCACATAACCACCGCCCGGTGCTTCGCTGATCGTGACGATCTCGCGCAGCTTGCACTCAAAGTGAATCGGGCTTTCCACAACATGCGGCACGTTCACCACCTTGCCCGGCCCGGCGGTCAGCCCCGCCCGCTCGAACTCGTTCACCTCCGGCGGCACTTCCGTCGCGGTGATGTTCATCGCTTCAGCCAGCGGTGCAGTCACGAAGTTGATAACGAACTCCCCTGTGCTGCGCACATTGTGATAGGTGTCTTTGGCCGAGTGGTTCGCGCCTCGCACACCAGGGCAGAACAGCACCGTCGGCGGCTCACTGCACACCGCATTGAAGAAGCTGAACGGGGCAAGGTTCGGCTGCCCGACGCTGTTCACCGTACTCACCCAGGCAATCGGGCGCGGCACAATAGCCGCGATCATCAGCTTGTAAACCTCATGAGGAGGGTAGTCAGTCGGGTTAATATCCAAAGTCGAAAGTCCTTTTGTATGTGCTATACCCATCAGCAGCGCGCTGCGTCGGGGTTCAGCTTACCTCTTGATGACGATCTGCACTTCACCGGGGCCATGCATCCCCAGCACCAGCTTCTT
>JBGSXK010000782.1:0-13459 GCA_041751455.1 Anaerolineae bacterium | reverse complement strand
GCCTTTACCAGTGCAGAGCGCCAGATCATCATTGATTACAGCGGTGGCGTAGGCAGTCTGAATATTCATTAACACGTTGGCTGACGAAACCTGTTCGAGAGGGGCAATCCTCTGTACAACGCGAGTCGATTAAACAGGCAGAACGGGATGATTGAAGAAAAAGAGAAACGCAAAAACAGCGAAACCATGCCTAGGGATTCTAATCGCACAGCCGCTTATGTGTTGATAGGGATCGGGCTGCTGTTCCTGCTGGTTAATGTGATTAATATTAGCTGGGGGCGGCTGTGGCCGCTGGTGCTGGTCGCGTTGGGTGTGTATTTGCTGTTCGGGCGCAACAGCGTGGGTAGTACAGCCAAAACAGGCTATTTCAGTACACCTCTGGATGGCACATCTTCCGCCAGTATCAAACTTAATCTCTCGGTGGGTGAGGCGCTGGTGAACGCGACCACTGACCGGGATTCCCTGCTGGACGCAGAATTGACCTATGTAGGCGAGGTCAGTCTTGAGGTAGAGGGTGACACTGAAAAGACGATCACCCTGCGGCAAACAGGTGGCAGCGGCCTGCAATGGCTGAACCCGAATCACTGGTTCAATCATGAGCAATATGATTGGCGTGTCAGCCTTAGCCCGGAAGTCCCTCTGAGCCTGGATGTGCAGGGTGGTGTGGGCAAAGCGCGGTTGGACTTACGCCGCTTGCAGCTTGAGGACTTGCGGCTGCACGGTGGTGTAGGTGAGGTTGAGGCTGAGCTGCCTGCCTCTATCGAGGGTTACGCTGCACGTGTACAGGGTGGCCTGGGCAAAATCACGCTGGACATCCCCCCGCAAACCAGCACTACGCTGGATATTCAGGGCGGCGTGGGCGAGGTAGTGGTCAGTACCCCGGTAGGCGCGGCCTTACGTGTGGAGGCGCATGGCGGTATCGGCGATGTGAAACTGCCTGGCCGCCTGCAGCGGGTCGCGGGTGGTAATAGCGAGTTTGAACTGGGCAAGAGTGGTGTGTGGCAAACTCCCGACTTCGATTCTGCCCCTGTTCGCATCGCTTTGCGTTACACAGGCGGCGTGGGTGAACTCAAAGTACGCTGATGGGATTGCAACAATTTGTTACGGCGATGCGTACTAATCATTGTGGGGAGGGTTTAAAACCTTCCATATGCAGCATTCATCCTTATGACTGCTGATTAAAGACTGGCAACTGAGGACTAAACCATGAGCGACGAAAAGAAGAAAAACTATAAGACCGAGTGGTCTTTCTCGTTTGGTACTATTGGTGAGAGTATGAGCGGTCTGCTGGAATCACTGGGCGCGGGCAAGGATACAGAAATCCACAGCGCCAGCTATGGCGAACCGATTGGTGGTGCGGAAACCGCTGAAATCACCCTGGAACCCACTGTGGGTGCAGCGACCATTAGTGCGCTGGTGGATTCTGACCATCTGCTGGAAGCTGACCTGAACTATATTGGTGAGATCAAGTTTCTGACCGAAGTCGAAGGGCCGCATAAACTGGTGCGTTTGGGGCAGACTGGCAATATGCAGGGCTTGCGCAGCGTGAAGGACGCACTAGGGTCTTTCGCCCGCCAGCAGGAACTTTACTGGCACATGCGCCTTACCCCGAATATTCCGCTTGACTTGCGCATCAACAGCGGAGTGACGATTAATGACTTTGACCTGAGCAGGTTGCAACTGACCGGCCTCAAGTTCAACGGTGGCACGGGCAAAACAGACCTCAGGTTGCCTACCATGGGCGCGAATTATGATGTGGCGCTGAACAGTGGTACGGGTGACCTGAATGTGCAGATTCCCGATGGCGCGCAGATTACGCTGCGAGCCAACAACGGCACCGGGGCAACCCACATCACCATCGGCGCGAATGCCAGCGTGGAGGCCAAAATCACGGGCGGCATTGGTCAGTGTGTAGTCAATCTGCCGCCCAATGCGGCCGTGCGAGTCAAAGCGACCAGCGGACTGGGTAAAGTACGCGTTCCGGCGCATTATATTGCGCTTAAGGTAGATGAGTTCATCGCGACCAGCGGTACATGGGAATCGCCTGGTTATGCCAGTGCTGAACACCAGATCACGATCAAGTATGAAGGTGGTATCGGCGGGCTGACACTTCATCAGTAGGTTATGGAGGGGTGTAATACTTAATCAGGGGCGGGTTTAAAACACCTGCCCCTGGGTTAAGTACCGCTAATAGATATCGCGGGTCTGAATGAACAGCGCTTTCTTGAGGTTGGGCAGCGTGTAATCAAACCCACAGGCGATGAAAAAAGCCTCAGCGGAGGTAATCGTCATAATTTCGTACACGCCGCGTTCCTGTGCCAGGTCAATGCAGGCCTGCACCAGCGCTTTGCCGATGCCCAGGCCCTGCACCGAGGGCGCGACAGCCAGGCTGCGTATTTCCCCTAGCTTTTTTGAGTAAATCTCCAGCGCGGCACAGCCCACCATTTCACCCTGTTCTGTCTCCGCGATAAAGCAGTTGGGCAGCCATTCCTCCAACTCGTCAAATGTGCGTGGCAGCAGGGTGCCATCTTCCACAAACGGCTTGATAAACGTGCTCAGCCGTTCAATATCGGTGGTCTGCGCGGTGCGGATAGTGATGGTCGATTTCAGGTTTTGCGTCGCCATATAAAAAAATTGCCAATCTGAGTGTCCAACTCGTAATTAAATGCCAGCCAGTCACGCAGTTCATTATACTCCTGAAGCAGCGTATTGGAATCCTCATCGCTGCCTGTGACCCAGGGCATGTAATCCACTTGCAGCACCAGTGCATAGGGTGGCAGCGCTGCCCATAAAATATCGACGTTTTCAATGCGCCACTCCGGCGGATACCAACTGCCCACCAGCGGAAATTGGAAGATAAAACGTGTAGCCGGGTTCAACTGGCTCATATAATAAACTTCTGGTCTGAAGCCCCAGATAAAGAGTGAATCACCTGGGGTCACCCGCTCCCGCAGGAAAGCCGCCACTGCCAGTGATTCGTTGGCGACGAACTCCCCCGCCTGGAAGCGGCTGTAATATCCCATCTGATCTTCACGCCTGCTAAGATAATTCCAGGCAGGCGGCCAGATAGTCTGATACAAAACTGCCAGGAAAATCAATGTCACAATGACTGTGACAGGGATTTCACTGCGCCGCACCCAACCCCGCCGTCCCGCCAGCGTAATCAGCCTGTCGAGTGTGTCGGCACCCAACAGTGCCAGCGGGGGCAGCATGGGCAGCCAGTGATAATCGTAGCCTTTTGCCTGTACCAGCATAATCGCCAGCGCGGCCAGCAGCCACAGGATCACTATCCACCACGCCTGTCCGCGTCGTTCCCCCACATGCCGGGTTGCGAACCACAATGCCGCCAGCACGAACAGCAGCCCCCACTGGTGCCAGCGAAAGCTCAACGCCGTCTTCATCAACTCACGAAAATCAAGCCAGTTAAACGTCAGCGCGGTGTACTGGGAGGTCACAGCAGCGCTTTCCACCAGCGCGTCCCATGCGCCCATCGTTTGCAGCGCCAGGATACCCCCACCCATCACCAGCAGCACGCCGAGGGCAAAGGCAGAAACCCCTGCTAATCTGAACCCCTCCCCCTTTCCCTTTATGAGAGAGGAGGTTGTCCCGGACTCATCCCCCTGTGCAAGATGAGGGGGATAGGGTGTGAGTGGAGGTAAAACAATCAACAGCAAAACCACCCCGCCAAACACACCAAATGGGTACTTGAACCATACCGAATAGGCGGTCAATGTGCCCGCACCAAACGCCCATAACACCCCGCGCCAGTCTGCTGAGTCTGCTGCCTTGATCGCACAGACCAGCGCCAGCACCATCGGCAGCAGCACGAGGCCGTCATTTTGCGTCAGTGTCCAGAAAGACTCGGTCAGATAGAAGACGGCGGAGAGCAGCGCGGCGAAAAATCCTACGCGGAAATTCGCCAGCCGCCAGCCGATCCACGCCAGTGCCGCGCTAACGAGCGGCACCAGCAGAAAATCCAATGCCCGCAGGGCGACGCTGCTCTGCCCAAACAGCGCGATAGCCGCTGCATAGACGTAGAATACAGCAGGCGGTTTGGGATTCCAGAGTTCAGTATAGGGGGTTTTGCCATTAAGCAGACCCTGGCCGATGGTAGCGAACTCACCCTGATCACGCCCCAGAGGATAGGTCAGCACAGGCAGCGCCAGCAGTAGTATCACAATCAGCAGTGCGACCAGCAGCAGCCATTGGTGCCGCGTCATAACAGGCCAGCGATCCGCGCCAGCAGGAAGGCGATGCCCAGCGACAGCAGCAGGATTAACCACGCGAACAAGCGCCCCATATCCTGACCGGGGTTGATTTCCTTCTGCTCCACCGTGACATGACCGAGCAGGTCAACATAAAAATCGAGGTTGGTGCGGCCTTTGTTAAGCCGTGCCATGTAATCATGGCTGCTCACCACCGCCCAGCCGTCCTCGTCGTCCTGCCAGTCATCGCCCAGGCGTTCACGGATGGCCGCTTCGAGGAGCGCCCGCGCCTGCTCCGGTGGGATGATCGGTTGTTCATCGGTCATGGATGTTCCTGCTGGGATAACCACTCGGCGGACAAGATCGTTTTGGTGCGCGGGGTGTAATAAATAACATATGGTTCACCATTTTTAAAGGCCAGGAATGTGGCTTTGGGAAGCGCGAGAGTGCGCTCTCCTATTTTCAGGGTGAATAGGTTGTTTCTTATATTTAATCTAATTCGCCCCTCAACCCATATCACCGCACAATCTCGAAAGTCGTGATAGATGCTTGGATAATGAAAAGATGTTACCAGGGTGAAAATTACAAGTGGGATTAGCGTACATACCACCAGACAGCTTTCTGCGAATTCGAAAGTGAAAATATATATCCCAACCAGCGCGGCAATACATATAAGCTCCAGAATCACAGAAAACAGGGAGATATTGTGTTTGTGACGCAGCATTGCAACCTGCCTGTCACTTAATTCCCCTTTCTGGTTGGCGTCTAAATCTTCCTCAGTAAAGCCAATCGCATCCATCAGGATGTGTTCAGGCTTGTATTTGGGTTTCTCTTTATCCATCTATCTATATGCTCATGATCTTTACACATTCACCCTCATTATACGCTTGGCGACCTGACGGAAGGCTTGAGCATGATACAATAAAAATACACAAGGAGCGGCCAATGGCCTCACGCAGCCAGAATGAGAAAGAGTTTGAGCATTGGGAAGATACACCCGATGGGGGACGGCGTTACTGGTTTGATCGTCCGGGGAAAGTGTGGGGCTTTCAACGCATCATAAAGATTGTAGACGCTGGCGAAAACACACTGTTTGTTCTACAGGAAATATACAATGATGATGGTGAGCTTTATGAACGGCATCAGAAATACCCCATAGATACAGGTCACGAAATGTTAAAAAAGCATGATGTGGAGGAGAAATGATTACGAGGCGGGTTGTGGGTGAGGAACTGTTGTCGTACCTCAACGAGCAGATTACATTGGAGGAGTTGGTAGACTGGGCGGAGAACTGCTTCGTGGTGGGCGGTTTTGCGCCAGATGATGATATTTCACTTCTGCGTGATATTGTAAGCTATCTTGCGGCGGCGGATACCAGCGCCTTTCCGCTGACCTGGGATGTATGTCTGGATTTTATGAAGCGCCTGGGGATGCCTGTAAAAGTCGTTCCGGCAGTTCCATTCTAATAGAGGGTATCATGGTTACAAATATTCATACCGCTGCTTGACCAGCTAATCATAATTATTTCTCAAGCCGATGAACATCTGTAGCAGGCAAATGTCCCTTATCCCAATAGCCCCAGCTCTTGCAGCCAGAAGCGCACCCGCTGCGCGACCACGCTGTGTCCATTGGCATTAAAGTGACCATCTCCCGTATAGTACAGCCGCTCATCGGGGTGTGCCAGCGCCCACCCACTCAGGGCATAAGTCAGGTTTAGGGTAAGGATGCCCCGCTGCGCCAGCAGGGACTCCATGCGATCACCGGGCGCAAGCGGATTCATGCCCCGCACCACCGGAAACAGGCTTACTGTCGCCCCCCAATCGGATGGGTGCACCGCACGGCGGTCAGGGATGAGCAGTACCCCGAAGCGACTGCCCTGTGCCTGTGCCAGATCATGGAACTGCGCGATAAGCATTTCGGTCAGCGTCCATGCAGCGCGCCAGGTATCATCTTCTGGTAGGTACAGGCCAAGTTCTGTGGGATATTCCAGTCCACGCGGTCGAGTCTGTGTGACACGCGGTGCGGCAGGCGGCACGATCTCTGGCACAGGTGTCTGATGGATGCTCAAGGCCGCCAGCCATGCCCAGGCGGGCGAGTCCGGAAAATGATCAGCGGGCAGCCTGGGCGCATTGTGCAGTTGCAGCCTCCCATCCTGAGCCAACGTGAAGAAGGGGCGCATGTGATCGTAACCACCGCTGTCATGCCCTTCCAGCAGGTGTGAATTATTCTTCACATCATTACCCATGTAAAACGCCAGCAGTACCACATCGGGCTGAAAGCGCCAGCCTAATGTGGC
This sequence comes from Anaerolineae bacterium, assembly GCA_041751455.1. Taxonomy (GTDB): domain Bacteria; phylum Chloroflexota; class Anaerolineae; order Aggregatilineales; family Phototrophicaceae; genus JAIOHN01. Next base: position 6,958 of record JBGSXK010000782.1, on the reverse strand, counting down.
ATAAAGCAGCAGCTCGCGGTCTGTGCCGTAAGTGTCCACGCTCAGGTTAATCACCTCTACCCGGCGACCCCCGGCGGCGTTGAGTTGTTCTTCCAGCAGGTGGGGGAAACCTTCTTCCAGTGGTACTTGCCAGCCCTGCGCAAACGAATCACCCACGATCAGAATGCGATAGATATCAGGTGGTTTTTCCAGTGTCAGGTCGGTATCGTGCAGGCCATAATTATTCAGACGGATGAGGTTATAAAATTCAGCGGTGGGATACTTTTCCCAGTAAAAGCTGCTACATGCCTGACGGTAATCGGCTACAAACTGCACGACAATCTCCGCCCAATCCCCTTCAGCAGGGGTACAGGGCATAAGTGTGTCCTGCACAAGATGCTGTTGTCCCATAAGGCGTAGTCCCGCAAAGCCAACCACCAGGGCCAGACTCACCCCAAACACGACCAGCCCCAGCCGCACCCCCCACTCACGCATGGATCAGCGAATCGGGTATTCTGGTGACAGTGGCCCCATCAGGCCGCTGGCATCCTTCGCAGCGATGGCGACCCCTGCCCAGCGCTCTGGCAGGAAGCCGTCCCAAGTCAGGCTGTTTGCACCATCCTCAATTTCGAAAGCCTGGTAAGTCAGTGCGCTCGGCGCACGCAGTGCCACCACATAACCGGCTGCATCACCCACAGGTGTCCAGATCAAAGTACGCTGGCCGCTGCCCGCGTCGCGCAGTGCCATGTCGGTGGGTGGACGTGGGCCATCCGCCAGTGCCGTCACAACGGCCAGAATCGTGCGCGTGGCGTTGGTCAGATAGATGCCCTGTATACCGTCAATCGTGTCACGGTCAGTATGCTGGCGGCTGAAATCTTCCAATGCCTGAGTAAAGCGCACTGCTGCGTACCCCGCGTCGCTGAACGACATATGATCGCCATAACGGTTTTCGCGATCTATCGCATCTTGCAGCAGAATCGTCATATGCGAGACATGGCGGGTGCCTATCAACTCGATAATGCGTGCCAGCCGCCGCGACGATGATGCGTCCGGCCCGGCGGAAAACAGCCGGATGTTACGATCATCCACTGTGCCGTTTGCCCCCTGGTAGCTGCCGATAATATCGAGGTTCAACATGGCATCCACGCCCACACCGCGACCCTGTACATAATCGTTAACGAAAGCGATGCTGCCACGACGGTTAACTTCTTCTGCGGCAAAGGCCACGAACATAATCGTGGAACGATGCTGACGAGCGCTGAGGACACGCGCCAGTTCAATGACGGCGGCCACCCCGGACGCATTATCATTTGCCCCTGGTGCATAGGCCGAGCCATCCTCATAATCCAGCGAAATGCTGTCATAATGTGCGCCGATGAGAATTGTGCCGGCATTAACCTCTGTCCCCGGCAGATAGGCAATGATATTCTTCTGCTCGCTTTTCACTCCCGCCCACGTGATTTCAAACGGATGATGAAATGTCACCAGACGCTGCTGCGAAGCGGCACTGATTTCCTCAAACTGCCCCATAATATAATTATAGGCCGCGCCGATACCCTGGTCTGGCAAATTCTGGTGAGAGTTGACATGCCGGGTGCGAAAATTTTGCAGAGTGTCAATGTGATACATCAGGCGATCTGTCTGAATCTGGTTCATCAGGTTCAGCAGAGTGGCATCGGCCTGGGGGAACTGTGGCGCGGTAGTCGCCGCTTCGGGTGGCAGCTCCTCCGGGCTAAGGGTCGCGTAGCTGATGGTGGGCGGTGGGGTAGCTGTAGCACGCGGTAGAATCGTGGGTGGCTCTGGGCTGCTGGTCAGATTACAGGCCAACAGGAGCAGCAATAGTCCTGAACAAAAAAGCGCGGTCTTATAACGTGTCATATCCGGCATTGTATCATGGGATTCCAGGGGTATAGATTGAGGTCTGTCTGGCAAATTCACGTCGAGCCGATCACCAGTCTCTATCCTGATAATCGGCACATTGTATCATCTTCAATGCTGTGTGATGAGGGAAATCGGGGAAACGTAGCACAAACGCATGTGAATAGGGGACAACTGAAAAGCCAGTGCTGCGCCCTGAAGCGCAGCACTTAAAGAAGTTACACAACGAGTGATGGAAACAGGTTTACTCTTCTCCGGTGTAAGAGATGCGGTAGATTGTGCCGTTTTCGTCCTCACTCACCAGGAGTGATCCATCAGGCAGGATAAGCAGGCCGGCCAGGCGGCCATAATGTCCTGTCCCATCTTCGGTAAGGAAGCCCGTCATGAAATCTTCAAATTGAGTCGGCTGCCCACCTTCAAAATGCAGACGTACCAGTTTATACCCTGTTGCCGGATAGCGATTCCACGACCCGCGGAAGCTGACAAATGCATCATTCCGGTATTCTTCGGGGAACTGATCACCGGTATAGAAGACAAAGTTCAAGGGTGAGGAATGCGCCTGATAAGTGAGTGCAGGGCTGACCGTCGTGGGGCAGAAGTCTTCTTTGGTCGTGCCCGGTGGATCCATAGGGAAGTACACGTCTGGCTGCCCATCAGCATAGCAGTACGGCCAGCCATAATGACCACCCGGCTCGATGTGGTTCAGCTCCTCCGGTGGTGCATCGTCCCCGCGCCAGTCTGCACCCATGTCCATACTCCACAGTTCGCCTGTTTCAGGATGCCAGTCAAAGCCAATGGTATTACGCAGTCCCTCCGCAAGGATGGTCCGCTCCGTGCCATCCGGCATCATACGCACAATTGTAGCGCTTTCTTCGTTAGTCTCTTCGCAGGCGTTGCACGTACTGCCGACGGTAATATACAGCATTCCATCTGGGCCAAATGCTAATGTGCGATTGGGATGCTGCCCCGCATCGGGCAGATCATCCAGAATCAGCTCCGGTTCGCCGATTTGCCCGCCCTCTTGCAGATCTGCCGCGTATAAATCTGTATCCGTCACCATATACAGCCGATTATCATGAATAGCGAGGCCATGGATGTAGTCCATATCGGAAGCGACAATACGCACTCCTTCGACATCCGATACACCATCCTGGTTCTCGTCAAACAGGGCGATTACGTCCCCTTCATCGCGCCGCGATACAAAGATTGTCCCATCGGGCGCAGCCACCATCATGCGTACATTGCCCAGGTCACTGGCAAACACGTTAATTTCGAAACCATCAGGCAGTTGTATCTGATCAAGCATATCCTCCGTAAGTTCCTGCGCTTCAGGGCGGAAGATATTGCCTGTCATCGAGAACGGCTCATCCGATTCTGGCGGTGGGGTGGGTGTGGTTTCCTGGGCGGCGGATCCCACAACACCAATCAGTACAAAACTGCTGATCAGTATCAGAACAAGCCAGAAACGATGAGATGATGGTGACATTTTCATCAGGTTTTCTCCACTAAAATAATGTGACGGGGAAATTTCATTATGCTTTTAGCGTGGTAAATCACTAATCACAGAATGAGTGCAGCGCGCATTCGTTAGAGCGAGCGATAGCAACTCCGATTCTTAACCGAGTTTGAAGCCTGAGCCTATGGGTCAATAAGGGAAATCGGGGGTGAATTTCGGTTACTTCACGAATAGGAGAGGTGGTTGTTAGCAAGGAACTTCAGGGCAGAGGCGCGTTCAGCCGCGCCTCTGCCTGCATAACCTAACGCATCAGAGCAGCTTCGCTCAACCGTACCGCATAGACCGCTGCGCCGTCTGAATTATAAACTTCCTCCAGGAAGGACGCGCCAGCCGGATCATAACTGCCGATGAGGCGCTCCTGCTCGGTATGCAGTACGTAATCCACACTGTAATCCTGTAAGATGAGCTGGCGTTCTGTGTCGCTGGTAGCTTCATTAAAAAAAAGGTCTACCCTATCCCGTTTACCATAGAAATCGAGTGTCTGTGCCCAGTGCCCCAGGAACGCGCGTGCCCCCGTCAGCGCAGGGATATATTGCCCCATTTCCAGCGTAGACAGCACCACATCCTGCGAATCTACCCGCGTTTCCAGGTGATCCAGCGCGGCCAAGTTGGCCTTGGGCACGTAATAGGGGTACGTTGTCCGGTTCAGATCGACAAAACGCCACGCCAGAAAATAAATATTGGTCGGGATCACAAGCAGAATTAGACCAATCGATGCATAGCGCACTAGTCGCTCACGCGGAATGTTCCTGAAAACACGCTGCAAAAAGGGCAGAACGCGCGTATACAGGCCAATCGTGGCCAGCACCGCCGTAACAATCTGCCAGCCGCTCAGGAGATGAATCTGAAAATCCAGCGGCAGATAGATCAAGGGAAAATGTGCCAGAAACCAGGCCAGGATAAACAGGTGAGTATCATCACGATCACGCCAGGCCGTGCGTAGATCCAGCGCCCACAACGCCAACAGCCAGGGGATGCCCATAAGAATCGGCAGTAGGTGGGGCGGTGGAGTGTAGGCCCCGGCGTTGCCGAACTGTGCCAGTACACCTTTCCATACCTCATCGGCGGTCGTGATGTAGTAGGCGTGGAGCGCCGGCCACATCGACACCAGCACCACGATCACTCCCAGCTTGAACAGGTACATCGGAAATTTGCGATCACGCAGCCAGATAAAAAGTCCATAAAGGCCGATCACCGGGTAAATAATGAACATGTCGTAGGCGTGTTGCACTCCCAGCAGAAGCGCCACCGCCGCTGCGACCCAGGCATAACGCAAATTCTTTGAGCGCTGCCCCAGCAGCACCAGCCCGAAGATGACCGCGATTAACCCGGCAGCGATGGAAAAGTGAGGGAAGGCGAGGATGTTGAGAAAAGTATTAGGTTCCGAGGTTTGCAGGGCGAAAGGCGCGCTCACATCCGCCAGCCCTCGCACAAACTTCTCGACCACCAGCAGCCAGCCCAGGCCCGTGCCCAGTGTCGCCACCAGGAAGGCCGTCCAGCGTTTGGCAGGGTGAGTGAAGATCACGCCGCAGAAGAAATAGGTGGCCGCCATCACAAACGCTCCGGCCAGCCAGCGTGTGATCTGGTACAACCCGGCATAATCGATGCCTGTGAGCACCTCGACGCGGCCCAGTGTCCACCACAGGAAGTTAAACAACAGCGGGCTGCTGTCCTCTGGGGTAAGCTGGTTAGGCACCAGGATGCGTGTCTGCGATTCGCGCATCCACGAAAAATACTGGAAATGATCCGGTATATTGACCATCACGCCCATAAACTGCTGGTCTGAGGGGGCATTTTGATAGGCATAAAGATAGGGTAGTGCGGTCAGTGCCAGCACCACCAGAATCAACAGGCTGACGTAAACCCACTCCCGGATGGTAAACAGTGGAGTGCTGAGTGTGTAGGCCTCACTTCGAGCTGCCGTGAGCGCTTGAGCTTTGCTGACCATGTACCTGCCTTTTTGCAACTTCTTCTACGAAATCAATCAGGCGGCGACCAATCACCGTCCAGTCGTACTGCTGTTCAACCAGGTTGCGTGCGGCAAAAGCGATTTTTCGACGGAGCTGTTTATCCTCGAACAAATCAAAAATAGCACTCGCCATAGCATCCGGCGAGTCCGCAATCAGAAGATCAATTCCAGGGCGCGCATTCAACCCTTCCGCGCCCTTTGTGGTAGAGATCACTGGTGTGCCTAGCGCCATCGCCTCCAGGATTTTGAGGCGCGTACCACCGCCCTGACGTAGCGGCACAACCGCAGCCCAACTGCGATGAATTAAAGAGTCAACCTCAGCAAGGTGCCCGGTAAAATCTACACCCGGCTGTGTAGCCAGATCATCAGTATCCATATCATCCGTGCTGCCCGTCACTCTAAAGCGGGTTTGTGGGAAACGCTCTCTGACCAGCGGCAGGACTTCGGTGATAAAGTAGCGCACAGCATCATAGTTGGGAGCATAAGTGACCGAGCCGCTGTAGATCAGTGTGTAAGGCTGGGGCGGCTCCGAGCCAGGCCGTTTCATGGTGGTATCCACTCCGTTAGGGACGATACGCACAGCCTCCGGTGTAGCAATTGCCGCCAGCAAATCGAGTTCCTTCTGAGAAACAACGGTTAAAGCTACCCCCTGACGGATCAGCTCACGCAGAATATTTTCGATCTTTAGTACAGGCAGATGCGCCCGGAAGCGTGCAGGCAGGGTTCTCGCCCTGCGCAGGTGATCGTACAGGCGGGTGACTTCCACCTCTTCCACGATAGCAGGGATATTTTCGCCCGGCAGGTAGCGCAGTGTATCCACCTGCGAAGCAATCACTATATCCAGGGGTATACTTGCCGCAATAGCCTTCACCAGCGCATCCATAGCGCCGCTGTAAGTGTAAACCATTGAACGCGGCCACCGCGAGAGATAGCCGCGCGCGATCTTCAGTTTGTTTAGCTGTGGGTTGGGCCGAGGGACAGTAGCGACTGAGTGACAAAAAGTCTCCATATGGGCGATCTGGTCGAGCGAGGCTTCGCCAGGCTCGATAAATGAGAGTAGATTAACCTCATGTTCACCTGCTACCTGGCGCAGTAAATTATAAATGCGAATTTTGGAGCCATTGTTCGCAGGGTAAGGCCACCACCAGGAGATAAACAGGATACGCATTGTTATACAACTGCTCTGCCAAACTTGCCCGATGAATAATCGCGGATCGCCCGCAGCATCACACCGCGCAGGTGACGTTTATCCTGCCACTTTGGGCGCAGCGTCCAGCTTAAATAGGTGCGAATATATTCAAAATAAGTATTTAGCCAGGTACGCAGACCAGCCCGCGTGTTATGCAGGAATAAGAGCCGGTTACGGGTCATATAATAATAAGTACGAGGCGAGGCTGCCCGCGCTTCAACCGAAATTTTGTGCCACATCATTGCCGCCGGGACATGCACTACTTTGTAGCCCGCCCGCCCCGCGCGTACACACCATTCGGTTTCTTCGTAATACATGAAAAAATTGTCATCCAGCAGGCCAACCTTTTCCCACACCTCACGTCGCACCAGAATCGCGCAGCCAGTGACAAAATCCACGACCTGTGGCTCCAGCCCAAACTGGCCTT
>JBGSXK010000781.1:0-2609 GCA_041751455.1 Anaerolineae bacterium | reverse complement strand
TCCCGTTATCACGCCCAGCTTCGACTGCGCTTCGGCCACTACACACTCTTTGATGCTGACAGCCAGAGTGGAACCTTTGTTAATGATGTACGCATTCGCGAACATCGCCTGCAATCAGGTGATGTCATCCGTTTGGGGGCAACTTCTATGGTCTATATGGACGAAAACCCAACTCAGGACCATCAGACCGGCCTTCTAAACGAAGTTTAGCGCAACGTAGCTATGGACACGCAGGTCATTCTCTTTTTATTACGTCTGGTGTCCGGCCTATTGCTGTTGGCATTGTTAGGGCTGCTGTTTATTGTGATGTGGCGTGACTATCGTAGTGCGGTGGCGGAAGCAGAAGCCAAAAAGCGCACCCACGGTCAACTGATCGCTATGCGTGAGATTGATGGGAAGTACATCCTCACCGGCACGGCCTACCCGCTTATGCCCCTTACCAGCCTGGGACGTGCCCCTACCAATACTATTCTGGTAGAGGACAACTTCGCCAGCAGCGAACACTGTATCCTCGCACAGCGCAATGGGCAGTGGTGGCTGGAAGATCGCCAGAGCCGTAACGGCACTACCCTTAACGAGCTGCTGGTCAAAAACCCTGTTGTCATTACAGATGGCGATATTATCGGCATCGGCAATATGCGTTATAGGCTTGAACTGGAGAAATAGATTGTGGACTTAGGATTACAAGGCGCAAAGGTACTGGTTACAGCCGCCAGCAGCGGCTTGGGCGCGGCAACAGCCCAGCGCTTCAGCCTGGAAGGCGCAAAAGTGGTCATCAACAGCCGCAGCCTGGACAAGCTGCAAGCCACGGCGAAGTCAATCAACGATATCAGTGGCAATCCGGTGTTTACCCTGGCAAGTGATGTCGCCGACACACAAGCTGCACAGCGTCTGGTCAAAAACAGCGCTGAAATGCTGGACGGGTTGGACATCGTTGTCACCAACGCAGGAGGACCACCCGCCGGGACATTTGAGGATTTTGATATTGAAGACTGGCGCAAGGCTATTGATCTTAACCTTGTCAGTACCATAAGCCTGATTAAAGCCGCCCTTCCCTATCTGCAACAATCACAACGCGCCGCGATCCTGACAATTACCTCCATCTCTGCCAAACAACCCATCGAAAACCTCATTCTCTCTAATGTCGTGCGCCCTGCGGTACTTGGTCTGACTAAAAGCCTTTCACAGGAACTTGGCCCACAGGGTATTCGTGCCAACAGCATTCTACCCGGCACCACCGATACCGAGCGCATCAACGATTTAATGTCGGCGCGGTCAAAAGCTAACAGCACTTCACTGGAGGAGGAACGAGAAAAAGCCTCACAGAGCATACCACTGCGGCGCATCGGCACACCTGAAGAATTTGCCAATACAGCGGTATTCCTGTGTTCACCCGCTGCCGGGTTTATCACCGGTGTCGCGCTGCAAGTAGACGGTGGCGCAGTAAAATCTACGGTTTAAAAGCATAGCAGAGGCGAAGATGACACAGGCTGAACTTGTCGAAATTGGCGTAATTGGTGGTTCTGGCTTATATAACATGCCAGATATTACAGATAAAACAGCCTATGCGCTGGATACCCCTTACGGCAAACCCAGCGGGCAAATTACCGTCGGTACATTAAGTGGTAAGAGGGTGGCCTTCATCCCACGTCACGGTAAAGGGCACATCTACACACCTACAACAGTGCCCTATCGCGCTAATATCTATGCGCTCAAGCAGATGGGTGTGAAGTTCATCATTGCTGTGAATGCCTGCGGTTCCCTGCGTGAGGATTATGCGCCCGGTGACATTGTCATTCCTGATCAAATTTACGACCATACCAAATCGGAACGTGGTAGAACCTTCTTTGAAAATGGCATTGTCGCTCATCTCTCGGTGGCAGATCCCTTCTCGCCGGAGCTGAGCAACCTGCTTTATGAGTCAACTGCAGCTGTCGGCGGCACGGTGCATAAAGGAGGCACGTTCATCATCATTGAGGGCCCTCGTTTCAGTACCAGAGGCGAAAGCCACATCTTCCGGCAGTGGGAATGCAGTCTGATCGGCATGACCACCTGTCCAGAGGCATTTCTTGCTTGCGAGGCAGAAATGGCCTATGCGACCCTGGCACATATCACGGATTATGATGTGTGGCACACCAGCAGCGCGCCGGTCACAGTGGAAATGGTCACTAATACGATGCACCACAATCTCAAAACTGTCGAAAAGGCCATCGCACACGCAGTAGGGCGACTTGACACCAGCCAGGAATATCCCTGCCACCGGGCATTGGATAATGCGGTAGTCACACAACTCAACCACATACCCACACAGACCCTCCAGCAGCTTCAACCCGTCCTTCAACGTTACTTGCAAGCACAGCCTTGACTACCCATTACGCTCCCCAGCTTGAGGAGTCCCACACCTCGCGCCGGGTCTCTCTGGAACTTATACTTCTCATCGTCGCGGGTTTATTCTTATTATGTAATTCTTTCGCCCTGGCACTGGTGCGTGGTGAGATGCAACCTGCGTATTGGGTGCATCTTGTCGTGTGGATATTGTGTGCATTAAGCGGGCACTGGTGGTTGGAACGCCATTTACCCCGGCGCGATCCGCTGCTGTTTTCGCTGGT
>JBGSXK010000780.1:0-1643 GCA_041751455.1 Anaerolineae bacterium | reverse complement strand
ATCTCTTATGTGCCAGGGTGATGCGATCCACCAGTTCGACTCCATCTTCAAGCGGATTAAAGATGTGCTGGTGTTCCCAGTATGCCATTGGCCCCTCGATCATGCGATCAATAAACGAGGTTGGGATAGGGCCAGGTTCATGACGTGCCAGCCAGCGTACTGGGAACGGGCCAAACCATAAGCGAAACTCTACCTCTCCCGCTGTCAGCGTATCGCGTTCATCGCGCAGTGCCTGCACAATAATTGGTGGTGGGGTAAGAATAAACAGGGCATGTGGCTGCTCATGAAAAGCAATCATCCTGTCCATAGTGGTTTTGAATACGGTGCGGCGCTCAAAAATTTTTGTACCTGCTGCGGGTTTTTCGGTGGATTTAACCATGAATCCCAAACCTGTCTGTTACATAATGTTGCAACAGGTTCAGGTTAATACAGGGCAATGAGTATTCGTTTAGAAGACCCTGCGAAGTTCGTGAGGAGTTTCACATATAGACGTTATCACGTGCGTATGAGGCTGCGCCGATCAGACACACATCATCGCCCAGCAGCGCGGGCTGGAGGATGGCATCATGATAGTAGGCAGGGTCGATGATATACTGCTGAATTGCCTTACGCGCCGGATCAAAGATCAGATTCCCCAGATTGGAAACACTCCCCCCCATGACAATCACCTGGGGGTTATACATCAACAGCACATTCACTAATCCCAGGCCAAGCCACCACCCTGCTTCTTCAATGACCTTTAGTGCCACTGAGTCACCCTGGCGTGCTGCCTCACCGACTTCTTTCCCGGTCACGAAGGGTGAGTTACGTAGCAGGGAGGGTTCGTTATTTTCGGCTAACCTGCGTGATGCGCTGCGTGCGATGGCTGTACCGGAAGCGAAATTCTCCAGGCTGTATACCGCCCCATCCGGCCCCGGATACTTCACATGCCCCGGTTCAAATGCCAGCCCACTATGCCCGGTAAACAAGCGCCCATCGAGCACTACGCCACCACCGATCCCTGTGCTGATCGTAAGATACACAGCCGGGCTTGCTCCACGTGCTGCTCCCATATGATATTCTGCCAGTGCGGCGAGGTTGCCGTCATTTTCCATGTAAACAGGTATATTACCCAGGGCTTCGCTGACAATCTGAGCCAGCGGCACATCGTGCCACTGCGGCATGGCGGCGGCATTGCGGATATAGCCTGTGTAGGCCTGTGGGCTGGGCGCTGAGATGCCCACAGCATCCACCTGTACACCGGAAGGGACCACCTTATCAATCAGATCCAGCATCCGCCCTATTACATTTTCGACAGGCTGCTCAACCAGCGCCAGTGTTTCCTCGCGTGCCAGCAGTTCCAGTTCCGGCGTAAACCAGCCTGCTCGAATACGTGTGCCGCCCAGATCAATCCCAAGAATTGCCATGTTTCCGATCCTTAACTGCGTACAGCGAGGCTGGTACAGACCGTTCTGCTTGACAGCCCCATGTTAGGCTTTAGACTCTACAGCCACATAGTATAATTGCAAATTTGCCCTGCACAGGAGAACTCATCATATGAGCGTTATGCCAAGATTGAATCGCTTATTTGCGCCAGACGGTAAATGTTTTGATGTTGCTGTGGATCATGGTTTTTTCGGTGAGCTTAGCTTTCTCGCTGGTAT
>JBGSXK010000779.1:0-2383 GCA_041751455.1 Anaerolineae bacterium | reverse complement strand
TATCAGCCACGACGAGCCGGGTACGTGGCTCAGGCCATGCCTGCTGCGCAACCCGCTGGCGCAGCTTCTCCAGCATATTCTGAATTTCTGGCATCTTGGCAAGCGGATAATACGGCCCGTCTAACTGTTTCCAGGCGTGATCGCCACTTTGCCAGTAAGCATAATGCTCCAGGTCTTGTGGTAACATATCGCGCAGCACAAGGGACTTACCCATAATCTGCATAGGTTAATGAACCTCTCTCTGCGTTTCCGGCAGGTGGGTCTGGATAATATTCACCAACTCGTGATAGGCTCCCTCGGCGCTGCCCGGCGCGACGATCACGCTTTTGTTGAATGTCCCCGCCGCCCGCTCCACCAGCCATAAGTCCGCACCGTACTGCGGCAGGCGCGGCTGGTCGTTGAGCTTGTCGAAATGCAGTTTTTGCAGCGCCAGCGTAAAGCCCTCATAACGTGCCAGCGGGGTAGGGTAAACGAGGGACTTCAGGTGAAACAGGCCATCATAAGCCAGCGTGAGGGTAATTTCGTCACGGGTGCGGCACAGGGTGGCCACCATATCCCGCGCCCGGCGGTCATGATAATAGATCGCCACCCGGTAGACCGCGCGCATCGCGGGCAGGCGCGCAAGCTGCCTGAGCGGCTCCACGCCCACACGCTCGATCATCGCCCGCAGCGTGAAGGCCATGCGCTCGTTATGAGTATCGTCCGGTGTCATGAGTCAATCAGATCGCCAACCTGCCTTCAGGTGTCTATAATCATAATCCTCACCTCTATTGTACAGAAAGGACAGCCTATGTCATCCGGGAACAACATCAAAGCGCAGGCACAGGCGCGTTTTGGCCAGTATGCACAGGGCTATGTCACCAGTGAACGCCATGCCAAAGGCGATGAGCTGGATCAGTTGCTCGACCTGGCGCAGCCGCAGCCGGACTGGTGGGTGCTGGATGTGGCGACAGGCGGCGGCCACACCGCGCTCCTGTTTGCGTCGCAGGTGGCGCGTGTGGTCGCGGCGGATCTCACTCCGGTCATGCTCCAGGCCGCGCGCAGCTTCATTGATGGCGTGGAAACCTCAAATCTGGATTATGTCGCGACAGATGCCGAAAACCTGGCCTTCGCCGCCCACAAATTCGACCTCGTGACCTGCCGCATCGCGCCGCATCACTTCCCGGATTGTTTCCGGTTTGTGCAGGAATGTGCGCGTGTCCTTAAGCCCGGCGGGCGGCTGCTGATTCAGGATCATGTGCTGCCGGATGATGCACAGGCCGCACGTTATATTGACTCGTTCCAGCGCCTGCGCGATCCCAGTCATCATCGTGCTTTTGCCCGCTATGAATGGCAGGGCATGTTTCTGGATGCCGGGTTGACGGTGGAATACAGTGACACCTTCTTCAAAACCATGAAGCTGCTGCCCTGGTCAGAGCGGCAGGGCTGCACACCAGAGGTAATTGAACGGCTGCAAATCCTGCTGGCGCAGGCTCCACAGGCCGCCGCTGAGTGGCTGAACCCGCAGTGCGTGGGCACCGCAGATACGACCTTCGAGCAGGATTACATCCTCATCATGGGGCGTAAGTAAACTGCCGATGCCCGCCGATGCCCGCCAGTGCTTCCGCCGCGCGCTCTGGCCCGCCCAGTGCCCTCATCTTCTCAGCAAACTGGCGCACATTGGCCTGCACATTCGGGTCGGTCAGCAGCGCCCGTGCCCCCTCATAGAGCGCACCATGCCGGACATCATGCGCGGTCAGGTTAAGGCCCAGTTTGGCCTGGGCTACCCGCCGTGCCTGCCCGCGCTGGTCGGCTGCGTGGGGCACGACGATCTGCGGCAGGCCATGCACCACAGCCGCGTGCGTCGTCCCCATCCCGCCATGATGAAACATGAGCCGTGTGCGTGGCAGCACATGATCGAAATCCACCCAGTTAAGCAGCCGTGTGCTGCTCGGCAGCGCCTTTTTCAGTTCGGCCTTCGCCTCCGCTGTGATGGGATTCCAGCCCAGCACAACCACCGGCACCAGCCGCAAACGAGCTGCCGCCTGTGCTGCCCAGGCAAAAAATCCCAGATCACCCGTAAAGACGCTGCCCAGCGTAATCAGGGCCAGCGGCGCTTCGGGGGGGATATCCGTTAACCACTGCGGCGGCCTGTCCTGCGGCGGGTTGGGCTGGCCGCCCACAAACAGATTCTGCGGCAGCAGCGTATTTTCATCCGCCGCGTACCAGTGACGTGTGAAATAGCACACATGCAGGTGCGGGCTGATAATGGAAGGTGTTGGCCCCTGTGAGAAATTTATGCCTCCCAGCCCGAAGCGCTCACGCAGCCGCTCAATCCGCTGCTGGCTCTCGTTCCCCAGTGTCTTCTGCACCGGGAACAGAAAATCCTCGTTGAGTTCGCGCT
>JBGSXK010000778.1:0-4277 GCA_041751455.1 Anaerolineae bacterium | reverse complement strand
GGCCTGGTTCACACTTGATCTGGAGCCAGGGACTTACGCGGTGATCTGCTTCCTGCCGGACTTTGGCACTGGTCACCAGCATTTTCACCTGGGTATGGTCCAAATCTTCAATGTAACGGCCTGAGCTGTCGCGGGCGACTGATTTCTAAAATACAGCGGCAGCCTAACACACGGGCTGCCGCTATTGGGTTAAATCAGCGGACTTATATCCCCATTGCCAGCCCTGGGGTGCTGCGGTATGGTAGGAAAATATAATTTATTACAGGAGTGGGCAGGCCATGCAAAAAACAAATCATGTTTTGAGTGCTGCGGATTTCGCCTTTTTTGAAGAGAACGGTTATGTCATCATCCACAACGCCGTGCCGCAGGAAAACCTGGACGCGGTGGTTGACCTGATTTATGAGTTTCAGGAGATTGACCGGGATGACCCGGCGACGTGGTACGAGGTGCCTGTGGGCTGGGGCGGCAACGCGATCCGCAGCGAGGGGGGAATGCTGGAAGTGTACCAGCATCAGGCCTTGTGGAATAACCGCCAGCACCCGCGTATTTATGGTGCGTTTGTTGACCTGCTGGGGACAGAAAAGCTGTGGGTGTCGATTGACCGGGCGAACTTTAATGTCCCGGAACGGCCGGGGCATGAATATAAGGGCTTTATTCACTGGGATTTTGACTCGCGTCAGCGTCCAATTCCGTTTCTGCTTCAAGGTGTGCTAAGCCTGACGGACACGTTACCCGGCCAGGGCGGGTTTCAATGTGTGCCGGGTTTTCATAACCGGCTGGAAGAATGGGCAAAAACGCAGCCCGAAGACCGTGACCCGCGTCACCCTGACCTGACCGGGCTGGAGGTGAAACAGGTGGAGACTAAAGCCGGGGATTTGCTCATCTGGCATGTGGCGCTGCCGCATGGTAACGGGCAAAACCGCTCGGATCGTCCACGGCTGGCGCAGTACATTACGATGCACCTGGCGAAGGAGGATGATGAGGCCGCGCGTGAGGAGCGTATTCGTAACTGGCGCGAGAGGCAGGGTCCCCAGAATCATGGTGCCTTCCCTGGTGATGCGCGCCGCTGGGAGCAGACTCATGGCCAGCCCCCTGTATTGACGGAACTGGGCGAGAAGCTGCTCGGCCTCAAGCGCTGGGAGGCGTGAGGAGCAAGTGGGCTTCGAACCCGCCTGTACAGACTTGCAGCGCAGGGTCCAATGCATTCCCCCGCATTGGCGGGGAAGAGGTTGTGTATAATGAACGTCTGTTCGAGGACATAAAAGGACATCTGCGCCATGTATACCAGTGCCACCAGTAAACGCCTGCTTTATACCCTGTTTATCACGCAAAGCCTGTTTTCCGCTTCGCAGATCGCCATCTTTACACTGGTAGCGATTGTTGCGGTACGGCTGAGCGGGACGGAGAGCGCAGCCGGGCTGCCCTCGTCCACACTGACGTTTTCGCAGGCGTTTACCGCGCTGCCGCTGGCGCTGGTGATGGGGCGCTTCGGGCGGCGTATGGGGCTGACGCTGGGTTATTCGCTGGCGGCACTGGGCGGGCTGGCTGGAGTAGCGGCGATTATGTCCGAGTCGTTTCCGCTGCTGATCGTTAGCGCGGTGCTTCTGGGCATCGGGCGTGCCAGCGGGGAACAGAGCCGTTTCGCAGCAGGCGAGATGTTCCCGGAAGCCGAGCGTGCCCGCATGATTGGCCGGATTGTCTTTGCCGGAACCATTGGCGCGGTGGCCGGGCCAGTGCTGGTGTCGCCCAGCGGGCGGCTGCTGGCAGGAGCAGGGCTGAACGCAGACCTGGGACCGTGGGCAGCGGCCTTCGTATTGTGTACGCTGGCCGCGCTGATTACGTTGTTTCTGCTGCGGCCAGACCCGATGCGCATCGGCCAGTCGATTGATTACAGCGCGGCGGAAGCGCGGCAGGACGAACCGCAGCGCCCGGCGCGCTCGCTGCGTATCCTGTTCACGCTGCCGGCGGTGCAGCTTGCCATCCTGTCGATGCTGGTGAGCCAGACGGTGATGGTGGTGCTGATGGTGATGACCCCGCTGCATATGGATCATCTGCATCACAGCCGGGACAACATCTCTCTGGTGATCTCTGCGCATACACTGGGGATGTTTGGCCTCTCGGCGCTGACAGGTTATCTGATTGACCGCTTCGGGCGTATTCCTATGCTGGTCGCAGGTGCGCTGACGCTGATTGCATCGGCGCTGCTGGCTCCTGTCTCGGACAGCCAGTATGTGCTGGCGCTGGCGCTGTTTCTGCTCGGCCTGGGCTGGAACTTCGGTTATGTGGCAGGGTCGTCGCTGCTGGCGGACGCGCTGCATGGCAAGGAACGGGCACGGGTACAGGGTATCAACGATTCGCTGGTGTTCTTCGTGGCGGGCATGGGCAGCCTGAGTGCGGGGCCACTGTTTGCCCGCGGTGGGTATGTGGCGGTGAGCACGGCTGGTATTGTGCTGACGAGTGTCATGCTGGTAATGATTTACGCGCTGACGCGGCCTCATCCGAATACCGGTGAAGACGGTTTAGAGCTTGCTGATAAAATCCTCTGATTCTCACATCTTGAATTATCATGGCTTGTAATCTTAAAAGTCATAGAAGTTCGAGAATCCCTGATGAATTTACGCGATATTTTCCTGCTGCTGCGCGAGACTTTTGAAGCGTGGCGCGCAGAAGACATTACACGCATGGGCGCGGCAGTGGCATTCTATGCTGCGTTTTCGCTCATGCCGATGCTGATCGTGGCGACGGCTGTGGGTGGGATGCTGTTCGGCCAAGAAGAAGCTGAAAACGGCATCATCAGCGCACTTCGAGAGGTGGTGGGGGCCGAAGCCTCGCAAACTCTGCGCGAAGTGATTGAGAACGTGAACGGCAGCGAGGCAGCGACAGGATCGCTGCTGACGGTATTTGGGGTGATTGGCGCGCTGTATGGCGCGACGGGCGTATTTCGTCATCTGAAAAATGCGCTCAACACGATCTGGGAAGTACCCCCCACCACACCCAACAAGGTCAAAGGATTTGTGCAGGACACGCTGGTATCGATGCTGCTGGTGATGGCACTGGGTACCGGGCTGATGCTGGTGCTGGTTGTCAACGGCTTCCTATGGACTTACGTGCGCTCTTTATCCAATATCTACTCAGAGGCGGATTATATCCGGCTGTGGCAGGCGTTGGGAGCACTTATGCTGTTCGCCTTCACCACACTGATTTTCGTGGTGATTTATAAGGTCATGCCCGATGCTCATATCGCCTGGGGTGATGTCACAGTGGGCGCACTAATCACCGCACTGCTGTTCACGATTGGGCAGGTGGTGATCGGTATCATGTTTAGCCAGAGCAACCTGGATACGCTGTACGGCGCGGCCAGCGCCTTTATGTTTATGCTCACCTGGGTGTTTGTTTCGTCGCATATCGTGCTGTTTGGTGCAGAGTTCACCCAGGTTTATGCTAACCGTCACGGCGAGAAGATCACGCCGCAGAGTGAGATTGAGCCTGTGGCCGCCACAGACTAATCATTCCTGTGTGGCCTGCGGGCGAGTGTGACGGGCGAAGAAATCCCAGATTTCGACGGTGGCGTCAATGTCATAGTTAATGCTGCCGAACAGCTCTGGCGCGAGGCGCGGCTGATGCCCAGGCCAGTTGTGCCCGCCGCCGATGATGGCATACAGCATCACTGAAGCATCCTCCGGGCAGGTCACGGTGAGGATGCGCACCTGGGTATCTGGCGACCGGGCAGGGAGTTCGCTAGTTTCGGCAGCGGCCTGACAGGTATTGAACGCCGCCCAATAGCCCAGTGTCTCCGGCAGGGGATAGGTGACATAGATCGTGCGCCCGTCACGTGTGACTCCGTTCCCTTCCCAGAGGATGTTATCATCCGCCGTGCCATGCATGAGCAGCATGGGGGCGGGGATAGTGCCTGCCTCAAGGCAGACATAGGGCATCCCGCCGAAGCCCGCCGCCCCCACCGAGGCAAAGGCCGCGAAACGCTCCGGCTTCTCACAGGCGACGCGCTGCACCATGAAGCCCCCATTGGAAAACCCCGCGATATAGACCCGTGACAGATCCACCGGATAGACTGCCGCCAGATGATCGACCAGCGCGATGAGGAAGGCAGTGTCATCGTGCAGGTTGGAATAGCCGGGGATGCTGCGCACGTAGTTCCACTCTCCATCGAGGCCATCGGGATAGACGGTAATGAAGCCCTCCTGATCGGCCAGGGTGTCGAACCCGGTATAGCGGGCCATGCCTGCGCCGTCGCCGAAGCGGCCATGCAGGACGATGAC
>JBGSXK010000777.1:0-3463 GCA_041751455.1 Anaerolineae bacterium | reverse complement strand
TGGTCTGTCCCATACGCTCAGTCATGGCCACCGTACCCCGTTCATCACGCGCACGGTAATAACGCATCATTGATTCCAGCGCGAAGATCGGGTTGCCCTGGGTAAACAACCCAGCGAATTCCACCACCCCAACCGTGCTATCCCCACGTACCCGCCTGAACACCAGGAAACTAAGCAGCGGCAGGATGACCCCGGCGATCAACAGCGGTGTAAACGGGTCGAGCGTGAAAATTAAAAATTCTCCTGTCAGGCCGTCGAATGCATCCAGCAAGCGCCCGCCAAGGAGCTGGCTGAAGCCACCCAGCAGGCCGATGGATGCATAGTACACTGCCATATACTGTGCGCGGTGCTGGGGCGGGACCACGCTCACAAATAACAGGCGACCAGAGCCAATAACCCAGGCAATGCTCGATGCACCCTGAAAGAACGCAATTATCAGCGCAACCGGAAGGCTGAGGTCGGAAAAACGCGGCATCAGCAGCCAACCTACAGGCAGCAGCACTTTTAACAGTACCCCGGTGAGCATCACTGGTTTACTGCCATAACGATCTGCCGACCAGCCCAAAAAATAAGTGGAAACCAGACCACCGATCAGCACCGCATTTTGCAGCAGCACAATATGGCCTTCACTGAGGCCAACCTGCTGCTGCATAAACAGGGGCAGAAACGAATACAACGGCCCGGTGCCAAAGGTAATCAGGCCGATTCCTCCCAGATACAGCAATAAATTGCGATCCCGGGCGGCTTGCAGCAGGTCATGGTAAGTCATACGCGGTGCGTCCTCACTCCTGACGGGTGCGCCACCCGGCACGTGAGTGTAAAGCCACACACTGATAAAGCCGAAGAGAGTCCCCACCGCAAACAAAATCATGAAGCGTTCCAGCCCAGGCGACAGTTCCAGGATAAAACTGGCGGCAGCGACTGAAACGAGGCCGACAATACTGGCAAAAATATTGTTGGTGGCGGAATATTTGCCGCGAATTGAATCCGGCACAAATTCCTGTACCCAGGGATAATAACCGGTCTCCCCGATAGCACGGCACAGGCCAAACCCGGCGACAATCAACGTGATAAACAGTACCGTCGCTTCCGAGCCGAACTGGGCCACCATCAGCGGCACCAGTAGTAAAAACGCGGTTACGATCTTACGCAGCGTCCAGAAGGTAATATAGGTGCGCTTGTAGCCAATACGTGCCACCATAGGGGCAATAAAAGGCGCGACCACGCCCATAAACGGGAACAGCGACAGCAAAAAGCCAATCTGGGTATTATTGATCTGAAGCGCGTTTAAAAACAGGACAAATGCCGAGCCAAAGAAGGTGAATGTGACAAAGACCGTATTGACCGCATTGGCCGAGATACTCCAGCGCAGGCCGCGAATCTTCTCGGCAGTGGTAGGGGTACTCATTGGGCGAAGCTGTTCGGTAGAGGTCATCAAAGCATGCTTTCAGGGCAGGAGTAGTCTAGTGCAGCAATATATTTCAATCCTACCCATTTTCTCGCAGATTGCCATTTGCAATGCTATGCTCTTAGCGAAGATATATTTGCCAATTTGACAACAGGAGGATTCATGTCTGAAGTGGAGCTTTTGCTGGATAGCAAGAACCAACTGGGCGAAGGCCCCATGTGGGATGCCGACAGCCAGATTTTTTATTGGGTCGATATTATCGAAAATTGTTTTTACTCGCTTGACCCATTGACCAATGATGTGCGTCGTTACGACATCGGCCAGCCTGTCGGCACGGTCGTGCTGCGGCAGCAGGGCGACTTCGTGCTGGCACTGCGCGATGGACTCGCGTTTTATGACGCACGCACTAAAAAGCTGGATTTTATTATTGACCCGGAAACTGATAAGCCCGACTCGCGTTTTAATGATGGCGCGGTAGATCGCCAGGGGCGCTTCTGGGCGGGCACGATGGGCAAAGATCAGGGGCAAGGGGCGCTTTACCGGCTGGATACTGATCTGACACTACACACGATGGAAGTTGGAGTCACGACTTCCAATGGGCTTGGATGGAGTCCTGATAACAGGATCATGTACTACTGTGATTCTGGACCTAAAACCATCTATCAGTATGATTTTGATGCGGTCACTGGCGCAGTCGAGAATCGGCGGGTGTTCGTGCAAATCCCTGATGGTCAGGGATCGCCAGATGGCCTGACCGTAGACAGCGACGGGTTTATCTGGACGGCGCGCTGGGATGGCTGGAAGATTGCCCGCTTCGACCCAGACGGCAAGCTGGAACGGGAAATCCCTGTCCCGGCAGCACGGGTAACAAGCTGTATCTTTGCCGGCGAAAACCTGGACGAACTATATATCACGACCGCCCGCACGGGCATTCATGAAGAACAGCTTCGGGAACAACCACTTGCAGGCAGCCTGTTTCGCCTGAAGACGGATGTGCGCGGCCTGGCGGAACCGAAATTTGGAGCATAATGATGTACAGGACAAGTAACTTTTTAACCCGCCTCGGCCTGCCTCCCGGCGATGATTACAGCCTGCCCACGTCGGCCAAACGTTTCCCGGATGGCGCTCAGTATCGCACCGAGATTCCCAGCGTAGAAGGGCCGCACGCCCTGCTGGCGGTACTGGAAGAGGCTGAAAAACAGCAGGTACTGCTGCACCGCGTCTCGCAGGGCAGCGGTATCATGCTGCTGACCGATGAGGAAATCCGCGAAATGGCACGGCTGGGGCACGAAGCAGGCATCGAGGTCAGCCTCTTTGTCGGGCCGCGCGCGGCCTGGGATGTTGGCGCGCAGGTCACGGCCAGCGCGGGCAAAAACCTGGGCGCACGTCTGCGCGGAATGGATCAGGTGGTTTATGCCACAGAAGATGTCTACCGGGCTTGTGCGCTGGGTATTCGCTCGATACTGGTGGCGGATGAAGGACAGTTGTGGCTGGTTAATGAAATGAAAAAGGCGGGCGAACTGCCGGCTGAGCTGGTGGTCAAAATCTCGGTGCAGATGGGCGCAGCTAATCCGATTGCCGTGCGCTGGATGGAGCAGCTTGGGGCGGGCACATACAACGTACCGACCGATCTTTCCCTGCCACAGTTTGCTGCCATCCGGCAGGCAACCAACCTGCCGCTGGATGTTTATGTGGAAGTGCCGGACGACTTTGGCGGCTTTGTGCGTCATTACGAAGTGCCGGAAATCGTGCGCATAGCCGCGCCAGTCTATGTCAAGCTGGGACTGCGCAACGCGCCGAATATTTATCCGAGCGGGCTGCATGTCGAACCCATTGCGATTAACCTGTCGCGGGAGCGGGTTCACCGGGCCGCGATTGCGCTGGACATGCTGCGCCGTTACTACCCGGAGGCCAGCACCTCCCCGCGCGGCGCAAGTGATCTGGGGATTCCGGTAGCGGTTTAAGATCATTGGCTTTATGATAGATGCAGTCAGTTAAGTGATGGGGTTGAACCTGATGCATAAACAGGAATTGCCAAAATCCTCTGACATTACT
>JBGSXK010000776.1:0-11164 GCA_041751455.1 Anaerolineae bacterium | reverse complement strand
GTGGATGCTGAGCCGGGTGCGGGTGGACGAGTTTAAGCTGGCGCGGGCGGCGCGTTCCACCGATACGGCGGTCATGGATTAAATGCTTTACCCCTCAACCGGGCTGTGGGCAAGGTTGAGGGGGAGCGGGGACGGCTGGATCAGACAGAAGGCACGACAGTGGGCGCTGGCTGCGCCACCCTGATGACGACACTGGCGGTTCTGCCACCTGCCTCGACATAGCGGTGTGCCTCGGCGGTCTGTTCGAGCGGATAGCAGCGGTCGATAATGGCTTTCAGGTGCCCGGCCTCGGCAAGCTCTTTGAGGAAGTGGAGGTCCTGGGGTTTTTCATTAGAAAGCGCGCAGATGACCCTTTTGTCGCTTTTCCGTGTCCGCAGCATCTGGAAAATATGGCGCATCTTGAAGCTGGCTAACAGATAGCGCCCGCCCGGATTGAGCACCTGCTGCCAGCGGTTAAACGCACCCTTGCCCAGCACATCAAAGACCACATCGTATGTTTCCCCGCGTTGGGTGAAGTCCTCTCTGGTGTAATCAATCACCCGGTTGGCCCCCAGCGCCTTGACCATTTCAACCCTGGGCGTGCCACATACACCGGTCACGTCCGCGCCGTAATAGCGGGCAAGCTGCACCGCATAGCTGCCTATCGCCCCTGATGCGCCATTGACGAGGATCTTCTGCCCCGGCTGAATGTTGACTCGCCTGAGCAGGGTGAGCGCGGTCAGGCCGCCATAGGGGATAACGGTGGCTTCCTCGCAGGTCATGCTGGCGGGCGTGGGGGCGATCATGCCATCTTCCGCCATACACAGGTACTCGGCATTTGTGCCCATATTCTGCCCGCGATACCCAAACACCGCATCGCCGGGCTTAAAGCGTGTCACGTTTTTGCCCACAGCTTCAATTTCCCCGGCAAACTCATTGCCCAGGATGTTGGTTCTGGGCTTTCTGAAGCCGAACTGCGTGGCTGCCAGAAACCATAGAATCGCTGGCATGTGGAACTTTTCGGCAGGCAGGTGACCAAAATTGCGCGCGGTCAGGTCGCCAAAATTTACGGATACGGCAAAGACTTTCACCAGCACTTCGTTATCCTTCGGGGCAGGTTTTTCGATCTGCACCAGACGAAGTACATCCGGTGAACCATATTCAGTCATGACTATTGCTTTCATTTTTTTCTCCAGGTTCAGACTGTGCGAATGTTGAATACCCCGACCACCGTTGGCCGGAAGGCTGTTTTATGCATTTGGGTCTTCCAGCGGGACGTTAAATACCCGCGCAATGC
Organism: Anaerolineae bacterium; assembly: GCA_041751455.1. GTDB lineage: Bacteria > Chloroflexota > Anaerolineae > Aggregatilineales > Phototrophicaceae > JAIOHN01. The sequence goes on along the minus strand of JBGSXK010000776.1, from coordinate 9,888 downwards.
GAAAGGCTAATTCAAGCGAAGGAGAATACCTGCCTGATAGGACATGGTTCCCCTCTTTTGATGCCAGGCTCCAACAAAGTAAAGTATACCTGACATATAGTATTTAAAACTGTTCAAGATGTCAAGTATTTTTTACATTTCATCTGCTCGTCAGGTCTGCCCGGTGATCCGTGCTACAATCCCTGGGTGTGTGAAGCGGCACAGGAAAGGGTGCTATGGCAGACGAAGTGACGGACGAAGACTGGATGCGGCTGGCGCTGCGCGAGGCGGCGCAGGCCATCGGCCACTGGCGACTGGAAGGCGTGACGCTCTATTGTACGCTGGAGCCGTGTGCCATGTGTGCCGGGGCGATGGTGCTGGCGCGGCTGCCGCGTCTGGTCTATGCCGCCCGTGACCCTAAAGCCGGGGCAGGCGGCAGCGTGATGGACATCCTTCAACATCCCCGGCTTAATCACCCTGTCGAATATGAAAGCGGCCTCCTGGAACAGGAAGCCGCCGAACAGATTCGCGCTTTTTTTCGTAAACTGCGTGCCGAAGGGCAAAAATAGCTCAGGCGCGCCGCCGGCCTCCGCTGAGGGCGTTGCCAATGGCAATCAGCACAATCGCGCCGACGGTGGCGATGATAATGGTGACGAAAGTACGCCCCAGCCCGCCCTCCTCAGGGCGATAGAAACCGAACAGGCTGGCGAGAAAACCGCCCACCCAGGCACCGATCAGGCCGAGGACAATGTCCATCACGAAGGAACGATTCGGGCTGCCCATGACGCGCCGTGCCAGCGCCCCGGCGATAAAGCCGATGATGAGCCAGCCGATGCAGGCAAACGGGGCACCGATAATGGTGCCTATGAGATTACCAATATCTTCCATGCTGTTTCTCCTGTATTGTGTGGGGTGTGCGAAATAGTAGTCGCAATAAATGCTGCCTCGCCAAGATGAATAGCTGATGAGGCGCATATTAAGTATGCTTTTAAATTGTGCGCAAAAAGGGATTTTCTGCAACCTTTTTTTCCGGTACAATAATCTGCTATTGGAGAGGTGCCAGAGTGGTTGAATGGGCCTGTCTCGAAAACAGGTGTAGTCGCAAGGCTACCGCGGGTTCGAATCCCGCCCTCTCCGCTGCGAAAGCCCATCCGCCACGATGGGTTTTTTTGATGCATCAGCACCGGATCATCATTTCCTGGAACTACGAACCCATGACCAAAACCCTGTCCCAACTTCTGAATGCCTTACCCACAGGCGATGTAGTGCATGTGCATGGTGAGGCCGACATTAGCGCGCCTGTGGTGGAAGCGGATAACGATGTGCAGCCGGGCGGGGTGTTCGTGGCGAGGCCGGGGCTGAACGTGGACGGGCATGATTTCATCGCGCGGGCGATTGAGCGCGGCGCGGCGGCGGTCATCGGGCAGCAGGACATCAGCGGGTTAGCGGTGCCCTATGCGCAGGTGCGGGATGCACAGGAGGCGGTGGGGTATCTGGCGGCGGCGTATCATGATTTCCCATCGCGCAGGCTGATCGTTATTGGTGTAACTGGGACGGATGGCAAAACGACCACCAGCACCCTGATTCACAGCATTCTGCAAGTGGCTACCGGACAAAAGGCCGGGCTTATCAGCACGGTGAACGCCGTCATCGGTGACGAGGCGCTGGATACGGGCCTGCATGTGACCACACCCGGCGCACCGCAGATTCAGGCGCTGCTGGCGCGGATGACCGCCAATGGGCTGACACACTGCGTACTGGAGATGACCAGTCACGGGCTGGCACAGGGGCGGCTGAACGGTGTTGATCTCGATGTAGCGGTGCTGACCAATCTCACGCATGAGCATCTCGATTTTCACGGCTCGTTTGAGGCGTATCGGGCTGCCAAAGGGCGCATGTTCGAGATGTTGAGCCAATCTACACGCAAGGCGGGGCAGGCAAAGATCGCGGTCATCAACACCGAAGACACCCACGCGGATTTCTTCGCGGCGTTCCCGGCAGATGCGCAGGTGCGTTATGGCCTAAGCGCAGGGGCGGTGCTGCGGGCGGTGGATGTGGCACACAGGCCGGACGGCACATTTTTCCGCGTGGGTAGTGATGAATATCGCATCGCGCTGGCGGGCGCATTCAACGTGTATAACGCGCTGGCGGCGGTGGGGGCGGCGCAGGCGCTCGGTCTTGAGGCGCGGGTGATCGCCGAAGGGTTACGCGCTGTGCAGGCCATCCCCGGACGGATGGAGCGCATCGACGAAGGACAGGATTTCACCGCGATTGTCGATTTCGCGCATACGCCGAACGCGCTCAGGAACGTACTGCAAGCTGCCCGTGCGATGCTGCCACCGGGCAAACGCCTGATCGCGGTGTTTGGCAGCGCGGGACTGCGTGACCGCGAGAAGCGCCGCCTGATGGCCGAAATTGCGGCGCAGTTGGCGGATTTTACGGTGCTGACCGCCGAAGACCCGCGCACAGAATCGCTGGATGCTATTCTGGATATGATGGCGGCGGCCTGCCGGTCACAGGGGGGTATCGAGGGGGAAACATTTATCCGTGTGGCGGATCGTGGGGCGGCGCTGTATGCCGCCTGCCAGATGGCGCGGGCGGGCGACATCGTGATCGCCTGTGGCAAGGGACACGAGCAGAGCATGTGCTTCGGTACAGTTGAGTACCCCTGGGATGACCGCGCCGCCCTGCGTGCCGCGCTGCGTGGCACACCGCTGATGACCCTGCCGACGGCGCTATGATGAAGCTGCGCCCGGTGGACTGGCTGTTCATTACCGCGCTGCTGCTGCTGGCGACAGGGCTGCGTTTTTTTGGGTTGAGCTTCGGCCAGCCCAACCCAAGCTATGCCGAAAGTACCTTCCCTTATGGCCTGCTTCAGCTCGAAACACCCATCCACCCGGATGAATTTCAGTTTGTGTCCATCCCACTTCGGATGCTGGTCACGGGGGATTTTCGCACGGGTTATCTGGTAAACCCAACCCTGCTTACCAACCTGAATATGGCAACGTACTGGCTGACCGGGGCAGCGGCGGAAATTGACCATGAGCTGCGGGAAGGCCTTCGGGACAGCGCGCGCCAGTATGCCCCGTTCCCGCTTTATATCATTGGCCGGGTGTATTCCGCGTTGGGAGGTGTGCTGGGCGTGGCGGCGGTTTACGCCACAGCCCGACTGCTGGCGGGAAGATATGCGGCGGCGGCGGCAGGGCTGCTGGCAGCGGTTTCGTTCACACTGGTGCAGCACAGCCACTATACCACCCAGACCAGCCTCTCCGGCGGGCTGGCCGTGTTATGCGTGTGGGCAAGCCTTGTCGCTCTACGCTCCGGGGCGCGCTGGCGGCTCTTCTACCTGCTGGCGTGCGTGCTGGCGGGGCTGGCGTTTTCCTCGCGTTATAACGCAGGTGGTGTGCTGGTCGTGCCGCTGCTGACAGGTTTTGTGCTTGTCTATCATGAGCGCACTGCCCGCAACTTCTGGACGATGGCGGCGGGGCTGGGGCTGTTCGTGGTATCGTTTCTAGTGGGGACACCCTACGCACTGGCAGAGCGGCGAGTTTTCATCGAGGGGTTTCTTTACGGCTTCCAGCACTACCTGGGTGGGCTGCATAACCCGACCCGTTTTGAAAACGGCCTCTTTTATATCTACCGTCACCTGCTGGTTTTCGGCATGGGCATCCCTGCCGCCGCTGCCGCGCTTATGGGCATTATTTACGCGGTGCGGGTGGGCCGCCCTGTGCGCAGAAACTGGCTGAAGCCGACAAGCCCGCTTCTGTTTACCAGTGTGCTGCTGATCTATATGGTGGCCTACAGCCTTGTGGTGCTGCGTACCAACCGCCTGGGGAGTGACCAGCTTCTTGTCCCGCTTCTGCCTGTGGTGGTGGTGCTTGCCGGGTTGGGGGTGGGGTGGGCAGCCTCCTGGCTGGGGGAGCAGTGGCCTGTCATCAGGTCGGGGCTGGTGCTGGCGCTGCTGCTTATTCCGCTTACGCTTTCTCTGCAATTCATCCGACAGCTCAGGCAGGCGGATACCCGCCAACTGATGCAGGCATGGTTCGTGGAACATGTGCCGAAGGGCGTGCGGGTACATTTGCACGGTTCGTATAACATCCCGCTTGATGAGGTGGATTATCCCTGGACGCAGACTTATGGCGGGCAGATGATTTTACCGGACGAACTAGCGGCCCTGGATGCCGATTATCTGATCCTGTCTGATGCGTGGTATCACCACATTCGCACGTCTGCCGAAGTGATTCAGGCAGAATATCTGCAATCGTTACAGGATTATCTGGAACTGCTTGACCAGCACTATGAGCTGATAGCGTCTATTGAGCGCCCGGCGTGGACAGGCTACGACTGGGGCGTGATGCATACCGCTAATTACTGGCATAACCCTGGCCTGAGAGTTTACTGTCTGCACCCCGCAGCCTGTGGCCGCGCCTAAGCAGGCTGCCCTGTGGTTGACCCGGCGGGACTGTGGTACAATCGCGCGGGTGAGGGAATTGTGATGTTTGATGTGGGAATTATCATCCTCAACTGGAATACACGCGACCTGCTGCGCCGCTGCCTGGAGACTGTAGTGGCAAGCGAGGGTGATTTCACCTTTAAAGTGGTGGTGGTGGATAATGCGTCCAGTGATGGCAGCGCCGAAATGGTGCGCCAGCAGTTCCCCACGGTGCAGGTTATCGCCAGCGAAATTAACGGCGGTTATCCTTATGGTAACAACCTGGGGCTGAAGGCACTGGGTTTTCGCGGTAAGGGTGATCTGGCAGCGGATACACCACGCTATGTCGTACTGCTCAACCCGGATACCGAAGTGCCGCCTGATGCGTTCTGCTGCATGACGCAATATATGAATGCACGGCCAGAGATCGGTGTGGCCGGGCCAAAGCTGGTGCTGGAGGATGGGAGCCTCGACCTGGCCTGCCGCCGCAGCTTCCCTACCCCTGAAGTTTCCTTCTACCGGTTCTCTGGCCTATCAAAGCTGTTTCCTAACCATCCCCGTTTTGGGCGTTATAATATGACGTTTGCAGACCCCGACCAGGAGATTGAAGTGGACTCGGTGGTGGGTGCATACATGCAGGTACGGCGGGAGGCGATTGCCGCTGCCGGGCTGCTGGACGAAACATTCTTTATGTATGGAGAGGATCTGGATTGGGCGTACCGAATAAAAAAAGCGGGCTGGAAGGTGTTTTATCACCCAAAGGTGACCGTCAAACACATCAAGCGGGCCGCCAGTCGAAAAAGCAAAAAGGCACAGTACGAATTTCAAAGGGCAATGCTCATCTTTTACCAGAAACATTATCAGGCCAGCACACCTCTGTGGCTGCACAGCCTGATCGTGATGGGGCTGCTGCTGAGGGGCGGGCGGGCACTGTGGCCGGAAATACGACGACAGCCAGCGGCCACGATGAGCGCCTGAACTTCGTACCCGCCGCACGGATGCGGTGGATGCCCTTGCTATTAAGCCTGCTGCTGGTAGCGCTTGATATTGTCATGCTGTCGCTGGCCTTCATCCTCAGCTATGAAGCGCGTAACGCGCTGACACTCTTTGCCAGGCCATTTAATCCGCCCACGCTGCTTACGTATACGCCTACTATGGCGCTGCATGTGGGGACGGTGTTTGTCATTTTTTATGCCTCGCGGCTTTATCACCAGCCGCGCGCGCTGAGCCAGATTGACCAGATGCGCCGGATCGTGGGGGCGGTGACGATGGGCGCGGTGCTGGCTTTTGGTGTGCAGGGGCTGATCTTTAAGGGCACGGAATTTGATGTGGATTATCCGCGTTCCATGTTCTTTTATGCCTGGATTTTCAGTGTTGTGCTGGTGGGGGTGGGTCGGGCGTTCTTCCGCATGGGGTTATATTACCTGCGCAAAAAAGGCATTGACAGCGAGAACCTGCTGGTGATCGGCACGGGCAAGATCGCCCGTGACATCACACGGCGCATCAAAGCACAGGATGATCTGGGCTACCGGATTGTGGGCATGGTCAGCAATCGCATGAAGGGAAGTGTGTTGGGGGTGCCGATCATCGGCGAGTACAAGGACATCCCCTTGCTGATCGATACGTGTGCGGTGGAGCAGGTGATTATCGCCCTGCCGGACGCACAGCGTAGCGAACTGGTGGATCTGATTACCCTGTGCCAGCGCGGGCATGTGGATATTAAGGTGTACCCCGATATGTTCGCCTACATGGCGGGCGATCTGAATGTCGATGAACTGGGCGGCACGCCGCTGATTACCACGCGCGATATCGCCCTGCGCGGGTGGAAACTGAGCCTGAAACGCGGGCTGGATGTGTTCGGGTCGTTTCTGGGCCTGGTGATGTTCTCGCCGCTGATGCTGCTCACCTCGATCCTGATTAAGCTGGAATCGCCGGGGCCGGTGTTCCATGTGCAGGAGCGCATGGGGCTGGATGGCAGGCCGTTTCCGATGATTAAGTTCCGCTCGATGCGCATTGATGCGGAGTCTACCGGGCCGGGCTGGACGGTGGCCGATGATCCACGCCGGACGAAGCTGGGCAAGCTGATGCGCCGCACCAACTGGGACGAGATGCCGCAGTTGATTAATGTGCTGCTGGGGCATATGAGTCTGGTGGGGCCGAGGCCGGAGCGCCCGGTTTATGTACAGGAATTCCGCGAGCAGATTCCCCGTTATATGGAGCGTCACCGCGAAAAAGCAGGCATGACCGGCTGGGCACAGGTGAACGGCCTGCGCGGTGATACCTCGATTGCGCAGCGCACCGCCCATGATCTGTGGTATGTAGAGAACTGGTCTTTGTGGCTGGACATTCAGATTATCCTGCGCACGATGGTGATGATCGTGCTGCGCCGTGATAAGAATGCCTATTAAAGCCCCAGACTGCTGAGCCAGATCACCCTACAGTACCCTGTATTTCGGGCGACTTTGCCGCTACACTGGTTCGCATGGACTTAAAGACACTTGAAGCTGCAATGCACGCCTTTGTCGAAAGCAAGGGCTGGTACGAACCGAATTCCCCACGCCCGCAGACCCCGCGCAACCTTGCGATTTCACTGGTGCTGGAAGCCAGTGAAGTGCTGGAGCATTTTCAGTGGCACGAGGCCGATATTCACAAGGAAGCACTGGCTGGGGAACTGGCCGATGTGATGCTGTATCTGCTGCAACTCGCCAGTATAAGTGAGATTGACCTGGGACAGGCTGTGCTGGATAAACTCGATGTGAATTATGGGCGTACCTGGGAGAAATGATGGCGGTTGCGGAACGTGACTGGCCGTTCAGCCGCCCGGAACTGATGGCAGGGCTGCGCCGTTACCTGGCGGATAGTTCGCTGCGCCTGAAGGATATTACGCCGATGCCCCTGCCGGACACCCTGCCGGGCGCGTCGCACTCGGAAGAATCGGGCACGAAGCTGCGCGGCATGTCGGTGGATGTGGTCATTGATGGCGAGGAGCAAAACCTGCCGCTGGTGCTGAAAGAGCCGCCCGTCAGCCACACCGGGCGTATTCTGCGCGCGGTTGGCCAGCGTGAATACGGGGTCTACCGCCGACTCGCGCCGCATCTGCCGCTGCTGGTGCCGGGGCTGGTGGCGGGCGATGAGGGTGACGGCTGGATCGTGCTGGAAGTGCTGACCGGGCTGCGGCCCGCCCCAGAATGGACGGTGGAAGATTATCACGAGGCGATCCTCAACCTGGTGGTGATGCATGACCGCTTCTGGGGGCTTTCGGAAGACCTGGCGACTTTCCCCTGGCTGGCACGTTCGCTGGATGCCGATTACAGCCTGACGCTGACGGCGACGGTGGATGCGGTAGAGGCGCTGCTGATGCAGGAGCGGCTGCCGCAGCTTACCCACTGGCGCTATCACATGCTGCTTACGCGGCTTACACAGTCTGCCGATGAGATTGCCGCGCCGCTGCGCCAGGAGACATTTACCCTCATTCATGGCGATTACTGGCCGGGCAATATCGCGCGCCCGCTGGATGGGCGGCAGATCGTCTTTGACTGGCAGATGGCGGGCATCGGCCCGGCGATTCTTGATCTGGTAGGCTTTGTGCAGGCCACACGGATGAAATTGCAGCCGGTGATGCCTGTTGAAGATATGATCGGGCTGTACCGGGGTAAGGCTGCCGAACTGATCGAGCCGGGCTGGGACGATGAGCGTTTTAAGCTGCTGTGGGATCACGCGCTCATGTGGTTGTTCATGGTGAACTGGCTGGGTAAGCTGGCGACTATTCCGCCTGAAAATTATGCTGCGATCCACGAGCAGTTCAGCGCTGTCTGGCTGGAAGACCTGCTGAAGGCGGTTGAACGACGGTTGTAAGGCAGGTTTCAGGTCACGCCCTGCATTTTGTGGACATTTGTAAAGTTTTTAGCCACAATGAGCCTTATTGAGCCATCTGAATAGGGAGTAAATGTCCATGCGTATGCGCCAGCTTTTTAACCAGACGCTCCGCGAGGTGCCGGGCGAGGCCGAAGTCACCAGCCACCAACTGCTGCTGCGGGCGGGGTTCATTCGCCAGCTTGCTGCCGGGGTATTCAGCTATCTGCCGTTGGCGCAGCGCAGCCTGCGCAAGATCGAGACGATTCTGCGGGAGGAGATGGACGCGATTGGCGGGCAGGAGATCATCATGCCTGTGATTCATCCGGCAGACCTGTGGAAGGAAACCAACCGCTGGTATGAGATTGACGACGAGATGGGGCGCTTTGTCGATAAGAACGGGCGTGATATGGTGCTGGCGATGACCCATGAAGAAGTCGTGGGCGATCTTGTCCGTAAAGATATCCAGTCCTACCGCCAGCTTCCCCGCCTGATTTACCAGATTCAGACCAAGTGGCGCGACGACCCGCGCCCACGGGCCGGATTAATTCGCGGGCGTGAATTTACGATGAAGGACAGCTACAGCCTGGATGCTGAATGGGAAGGGCTGGAAAAGCAGTACCGTGCCCATTATCAGGCGTACTTCAATATTTTTAACCGCTGCGGGCTGGATGTGATCGCCGTGAAATCCGACACGGGCATGATGGGCGGCAAGCTGGCACATGAGTATATGTACCTCACGCCGATTGGGGAGGATACGCTGCTGATCGGCGAGGAGTCTGGTTATAAGGCTAACCGCCAGATTGCCACCTTCCGCAAGCCTGCCCCAGTGGAAGAAGCCTCGCTGCCGCTGGAAAAAGTCGCCACACCTGACACGACGACGATTGAGTCACTGGCGCGCTTTCTGAACATCCCCGAAGCGAGAACGGCTAAAGCGATCTTTATGGTGGCGACCATCACCGAGGGGCAGACAGATGTGGAGCGCTTTATCTTCGCGGTGGTGCGCGGTGATATGGAGCTGAACGAAACCAAGCTGACAAATGCCATCAGGGCGAAGGCGCTGCGCCCGGCCCGTGAGGACGAGATTCGTGCGGTGGGCGCGGTGCCGGGGTATGGCTCACCCGTGGGGGTGCAGGACTGTGTTGTGATCGTGGATGACCTGATTCCGGGGTCTGCGAATCTGGTCGCCGGGGCAAATAAAGATGGTTATCACTATATCAACGTCAACTATGGGCGCGATTATCAGGCGCAGATCGTGGCTGATATTGTAGCGGCGCGTGAGGGTGACCCTGACCCGACCAGCGGGCAGCCGCTGCGCGCGGTGCGCGGCGTGGAAGTGGGCAACATTTTCCAGCTAGGGACACGTTATACGGATGCGCTGGGCGGGACGTTTCTTGACCAGGAAGGCAAAGCGCGCAGCGTGATTATGGGGTCGTATGGCATCGGCGTGACGCGGCTGCTGGCCTGCATCGCCGAGGAATATCATGATGAACATGGCCTGGTGTGGCCGCTGAGTGTCGCGCCGTATCAGGTGCATCTGGTGGTGCTGCCGGGCGCAGAGGCCGAGGCGGACTTGTTTTACGCCGACCTGATGGCGCACAAAATCGAGGTGCTGTACGATGACC
>JBGSXK010000775.1:0-3160 GCA_041751455.1 Anaerolineae bacterium | reverse complement strand
GCATAGCCCATTGGGTCTACCAGCGGGTGCGGTGTTTTAGGCTGGCAGCCGAAGGCATGAATCTCCACAAAGTCCACATCGGCAATCGATTGGCAGATACCAGCGTCTTGCAGCCATTTCTCCCAGCAGCGGAACACCAGCGGGATTTCGATTTCAGGTTCCATTGAAGTTACATCATCCAGGCCCAGGATACTGGTGGCGGAGTAACCGCCTGTCAACCCGGCAAAGCAAATACGTAAATCTCCATCGGGCAAGGCTTCGACTACAAGATTGGAGAGTACAGGTTCAGTACCTTCATAGTAGTAGGTAAGCTTGCCACGCTGTTTAATGTTAAATGCCATATTTCCCCCTAAAACTGTCTGTAATAAATTATAAATTAGTGTCGTTTTACTCAGAGGTGGATGGGCGCGTTAAAGGTGACCATTGTAGTACCTGCCGCGCCTTTGCCATGCTGCCCATACGTTCCTCGTAATCTCCGGTGATGGTAAACGCCTGGAAGCCGTCACGGTAATCCACCGCTGCCAGGATGGCTCTGGCGAGGTCATCCCCCGTGGTGTGGCAGGTATGCTGGCCTTCTGCGGCCACACGTTGCCAATCTGCTGTACTGACAGGCAGGCACAGGCGCAGCACATTGATGCTCATGCCCCAGGCCGTGACTGCATTCCGACAGACTTCCTCGCCCAGGCGTTTGGTGAAGCCGTAAATATCGGTTGCGTCAGGTGCAGGGGTGTTCTCGTCCTCGATATAGTGGGAGCCGAAGTTTTCGTAAATCGAGAGTGTACTGGTATAGATGGCGTGAGTGATGCCGGCATGGTGAGCAGCGTGGAGCGCCAGATAGACCCCCTTCACGCTGATGTCAAACCCCGTGACTATCGCCTCAAGCGTATTAAATTCCTTGTGGCCCATTGCCATATACAGCAGCACATCCATTCCTGTCACCGCGCTGGCGACATCAGCAGGATTGGTCAGGTCCCCTGCGACATACACACAGGCCGGGTCTGCTGGCGGCTGACGATCAAAGATATGGACTTCATGATGCTGGGCAAGAATAGGTGTCACCAGTGAGCCGACATCCCCTGAACCCCCGACCACTAATATGCGTACCATGTTGCTCTCCGCTCATATAAATTTGCCCGACTGCTGCTTTAACGCCGTGGTCATAACACAAATTGATTCCACGTCCCCAGAAAATTGAAATAGCCATTGCGATCAGACCAGGATGGGCAATCGACAGTATGTCTTACTCGACTTTCCCAGCTTTCCCTATCCATAGATGAATATACCCAATATTACAATCAAGAGTACCCCCACAAACAGCGGCCAGTAAAGCAGTTTGGGGATAAGGTTGTTGCCATAATGCACAATCCACAGATTCGGTTACAACTATTTTCTCATAGAGCGCGTCGGACAAACTTGACCACCCCACAGAATATGAACGACGCGGGCAGCGATTTTGTAAACTTAAAAAGCCTCCACTCTGTCTTGTGGAGGCCATCTCCGTTTATTCTATGTGCGGAGTTTCTAAGCCTCAAAGGAGGCCAGAGCAGCATAGGTTTGCTCAAGCGCCGGGTATACCCCGCGAAAGGCTGGATAAAGGCTGTCGTAGATGGCAGCACCTTCATCATCGGGCTGTGTCTCATCCACTTTGCGGATCATTGCGGCACAGGCCGAAGGGACATCCGGCCAGGCACCACCACCTACTGCGGCCAGAATTGCTGCACCGAAAGCCGCCCCCTCTGTGGTATTTACTGTATATAAGGGAATACCCATAATATCCGTGATAAGCTGCCGCCAGACAGGACTCCTGGCTGCACCACCGCTAATCACCGCGTTAATGGGCTGTACACCCTGTGAACGCAGAAGCTCCAGATTATCGCGCATTCCAAAAGCTACACCTTCCATCAATGCCCGTGCCATATGGGGCAGGCCGTGACGTAAGGTAAGGCCGATGAATGCACCGCGCGCGTAGGGGTCTGGATGAGGGTTGCGCTCACCTGTGAGGTAGGGCGCGAACAACAAACCAAGTGCTCCACGTGGTATCTCAGTGACCATCTGGGTAATCGCGTCATAGCTCAGGCCGGAGGCCAGTTCGTCTCGAAACCAGCGCAAACCTCCGGCGGCACTTAACATGACTCCCATATGGAACCAGGTGCCTGGAATAGGGCCGCAGAAAGTATGTAAACGACCATCTGGCTCTGGCGTATACCGACTGTTCATGGCATAGGCTACGCCGGATGTGCCAATAGCCAGGCTGACCTGACCGGGCGAGACAATGCCACTGCCTACGCCGCCCGCGGGTTGATCGCCTGCGCCGCCTACAATCGGTGTACCCGCCTTGAGGCCGGTGGCTGACGCGCCTTCTTCGTTGATGTATGCACAGACTTCCTGCGACTCGCATAATTCTGGTAGCCAGCTTTTGGGAATATCGAAGGCTTCCAGCATTTCATCTGACCAGCGGCGTGCTGCCACATCCATCAGGCCAAAGCCAGATCCATCTGCGACATCGGTCACAAAAGCGCCGCTCAGACGATAGCGCACATAATCTTTGGGCAAAAGCACATGCGCCGCTTGCTGGTAAATTTCTGGCTCGTTCTCTTTTAACCAGCGAATCTTAGGCGCTGTGAAACCGGGCTGCATTCGCGTGCCAACAAGCTGGTAGAGGTGCCTGTCTCCCACCTTTTCTGTTACGGCTGCGCATTGTGCACCGCTGCGCTGGTCATTCCACAGAATAGCCGGGCGCAGGGGCTGGCCCTGTGCATTCAGCAGAGTCAGGCCATGCATTTGTCCGGTCAGCCCCACCGCACCGATCTGCTCTGCGGATACCTCTTGCACCACATCGCGGAGGGCACGACAGGTAGCCTGCCACCACTCCTCAGAGTTTTGCTCTGACCATAACGGGCGTGGGGTAGAAAGTTCATGTGGGTAGCTCTGGCTGGCAATAACATTTCCCTGAGCATCAATCACCAATGCTTTTGAGGCTGTGGTGCTGACATCAATGCCCACAAAATATTGTTCCATGTAAAACCTCAATTTTAAGTCTGTAAGAATATCACCCAACATTATGCCACAACTTGGTCAGGAAATGAAAAACCCACTGCCCCATCTGACCTATGGGCAAACCCCTTATTTTACCCACACTTATATAACCAGTTCGCTCATG
>JBGSXK010000774.1:0-5207 GCA_041751455.1 Anaerolineae bacterium | reverse complement strand
AGGATATAGGCTTCGATTTCATCATCGCTGTAAACACGCATGTAGACATCAGTACAGGTGATTTCGGTGAGGGGTGGAAGGTGGGGTGTGCTGAGCGTGAGGGCGGTGCAGACCTGGTGCTTTTTGCCACGCAGTCGTTGCAGCATACAGCGTGCTTCGTCGGCATTTACAGGCTTTCCCAGGATTTCGCCATCATCAATGACGATGGTGTCGGCCGCCAGGATATAGGCCGCCTTCCCAGGCTGTGCGGCGATATGGGCGGCTTTCTGCTGGCTGAGGCGGCGCACCAGTGCCAGTGGGGCCTCGCCTGGCTGCTGTGTTTCATCAATTTCTGGCTTATGAATGGTGAATGAAATCCCCAGCGACGCAAGCAGTTCACGCCGCCGGGGTGAGCTGGAGGCCAGAATGAAAGCGGCCATCAGGCAGACTCCTGTGCTCTATTCGTCGTATTCATCCTCGTAATCGCTGTTCAGCGAATGAGGGTGGCCATGATCGAGTTCGTCTTCATTGGCCGGGCGCACCGCCACCACCTGCACATCGTAGGTGAGGGTTTTACCCGCCAGCGGGGGATTGAAGTCCAGTGTGACGGTATCCGCAGTCACTTCGGCAATCGTCGCCATATAGACGAAACCATCTTCATCTTCTACCTCAACCAGCATTCCCAGTTCCAGGGGGCCGGCATCGGCCATGTCGCTCCGATCAACTTCTTCGATTTCTTCTTCGTCATATTCGCCATAGGCTTCCTCTGGCGGCAGCGTGACATTCACCTGATCACCGGCTTGCTTGCCGTTGAGGGCAGCTTCCAGACCGGGGATGATGTTATCCGCGCCATGCAGGTATTCCAATGGGCTGTCTGTCTCGGTGCGTTCCACTTCTTCGCCGTCTACAGTCAGCACATAAGCCAGGCTGACCACCATGCCATCGGTGATACGATCTGTCATGTGTTCTTTCCTTATGCAAAAGCCCCGTCGGTAAAGTGGGGCAAGTGCGGCCATTATAACGGCAGGTGACAATGAAGGGAATAGGCAGGGTGCCCTATCATGCTGGGAACAAAAGACTCCCTACCCAACCTGGAAACTGCTTTCAAGAATCCGCTTCAGGTTTTGCAGTCCCTCCTGCAAATCCTTAATATTGCGCTCCTCAATAATCACACGATTCATCAACTGTCCGATGATTGACCCCGGCAGGCTGTAATCCACACGGATAGTAAGTTGTGTGCCGCCGGGCACAGCCACGAAGCTGAACACAAAGCGGCTGTCAATGCCGCTGGTGGTTTCTACCAGCAAATGCTGATTTTCGTCCAGCTCCCTGACCTGATGCTCACCGCGAATGCTGACATTCATCATGTTATAAACATAGCGTGAGACCGAGCCAATGACAGTGGGTGGGGGGGTGACACGTTCCTGAAGCTCGATAGGCGGCCACCACTCCGCCATACGTTCGGGCTGGTGCGCAATGAGGCCGAAAACATCCTCCACAGGCACATGAATAATAATAGACTGCTCGACGTGCGGCATATGCCCCCCTGCTGGCCTCAATCATTTTCTGGAATTATAGCGCAAAAGGAAGGATTTATAGTGGAAGTTTTCCTGCGAACATGGCAAGGGCGGGTTTGAAATCCACCCTTGCCAGATAAAGCGATCACAGAGGTTCACCCAGCGGGCAGCTCTTTGCCCAGCCCTCGCTGGACAGGGGACATCAGGCTGAATTCCTCGCCGTCGATAAGGATAGTGGGGTCAGGGGTGTACAGACCGTACTGGTCGAAGAAGGTACGCACATCATCCGCCAGCATTTCTTCCTGGTCCAGCAGACGATCTACCAGCGCGTGGACGATATGCGCATTCTCGCGTAGTGCCTGCCGTGTTTCCGAAAGCATCTTCTGATAATACTCATCAATCGCTTTGGCCTGCTCAGGTGTCAGGCGGTTGGGATACAGCCACATCGAAGCACCCATCGTGCCCATCATACCCGCCTCGGCCAGGCGAAACAAAAGCTCTTGCAGGCGCTCATGATGTGTACTACCGGGAACACCTGTGGTTGCCATAAAACTCTGGTTTTCCACGCCGCAGAATTCAATTTCGCCAGCACGGCCCGCCAGCAGAACCCGCAGACGATCCAGATGCTCGTCCTTCGTGCGCATCCCCTGGTAGGTTTCACGGGCGGGATAATGCATGACGTGGCCGAAGGTAAAGCCCTGTCGCACGGTGGTGATGCGCGCGATACGATGCTCCGGCATGTACAAACGAACCGCCACCGCATGACCCGCCTGATAGTAGGCCAGACGTTTTCTGGCTTCCAGCGAGATATGCTTAAAGGGCGCACGCAGCCCCATTTCATGCTCTGGCTGTGCTTTCAGAAAATCCCCGTAAGTCATGTAGCGCCGCCCTGCGAACAGCGCGTAGCGCAGCGTTTCATTGAGTACATATTTGATGTCCGCAGGTGAATAACCGACAGTTTCCGTTGCCAGAATAGCCGGGTTCATCGTGTCATCGTGGGCCATCTTCGACAGGTAATACTCGAAGATTTCCCGGCGGCCTTCCATATCTGGCACGTCCACGCGCACTTTTTTGTCGAAGCGTCCGGGGCGCAGCAGTGCCGGGTCGAGCGCACCGATGCGATTGGTCGCGCCGATCACCAGGACACGTTTTTCCGGTTTGGGTGGTTTGCGCTTCAGGATGCTGCGATAAGTCCAGGCGCGCAGCCGGAAACGCCAGCCCTGTTCCTGGCTGAAACCGTCCATCTCGTTGAGCAGCGTGTTGAGCAGGCCCATGGCTCCCATCGCGCCGCCCCCGCCCATGCCACCTGTCCCACCGCCATCATTCACCCGGCTCACACCGCCGCGCGAACCCACCGAGTCGATCTCATCCATGAAGATAATGGCTGCGCCGTATTCCTTTGCTGCGCGGCGCGCTTTGCGGAACATGCCCTTGACCTTCATCTGGCTGGTGCCCATGAACATGCCTTGCAGCGTGGAGGTGTCCACATAAAAGAAGGGCACCCCGGCCTCGGTGCTGATTGCCTTCGCCAGCCAGGTCTTGCCCGTACCAGGTGGGCCTTCCAGCAGCAGACCATTGAGCGGTTCGCCACCTGCCTGCTCAAACGCCTTCACACCACGCAGCAGCATCACCACCTGCTGCGCCTGTTCCAGCAGTTCCGGCTGGCCGCGATAATCGTCGAAGCTCACGCCTTCAGTGCCCGGCATAATGGTGTACATGCGGGTACGGGCCAGGAAACCAAACAGGATGACGAACTGAAACACAATAAACATCGCCGCGAATCCCAGGCGCAGCACCCAGGGCGCAGCGGCAATCACCACATTCATGATTTCCACACTGAGCAGCGCAGCCAGCACGAGCGCAGTCAGGATAATCCAGATACGCCAGCCCCGCAGAAAGCGCAGAATACGATTGGGCAGGCGGTTATAGCGATCTACTAAGGTCTCTTCACCTTCCCAGTCATAAGCACCCGGATCGGGAATCGTTGGGGGATTTTTCAGGGTCATCAGTTCACCTCCGCCAGCACGGGCTGTTCGTCTGGCTTGCGATAGGGGTCAAGATCAACTCTGGGTGTAAACAACCCATAACGATTAAAGAATGCCTCTACCTCGTCTGCCAGCATCTCGTCCTTCTCAATCAGCAGATGAATTAAATCCTCACCCATGTCATGATACATGCGCATCGCTGATCGCACTTCATCCAGCACCATCAGGAAGGTTTCCTCCATCATGGCTTTTATCTGTTCATTTTCGGGCTGGCTGACCCCCAGCGGCCCAAACATGCCCGCCCCGGCCATGCGCAGCAGTTGGCTGCGGATATGCATGAAGTCCCCATAAACACCCAATGTCTGCGACCCTTCGCCACAGAATTCAATCTCGCCTGCCTTGCCCGCCACCGACACCCGCAGCCGGTTCAACAACTGGTCATAAGTGCCTATATATTCGTAATCTTCATTGGCGGGCTGGTAGCTGACATGACCCAGTGCCTCGCCCTGACGAATGACGGTAATGCGCGAAATGCGGTAGTGTGGGGTGTAGAGGCGTACCGCCATTGCATGACCGGCTTCATGCGCGGCCAGACGACGTTTGGCATCACCAGAGAGGCTCTTGATCGGTGAGCGCAGCCCCATTTCATGTTCTGGCTGTGCCAGTCGGAAATCGCGGTACGTCATGTATGTCCGTCCATCGAACAGCGCATACCGGAGCGATTCGTTGAGGAGGTACTTGATATCTGCCGGGGTATAAAAGTGTGTTTCGGCCGCCAGAATAAGCGGATCCATACTGTCATCATGCGCCATCTTGGACAGATAATACTCGAAGATTTCACGGCGGCCTTCCATATCTGGCGCGTCCACGCGAATTTTCTTGTCGAAACGTCCTGGACGCAGCAGCGCCGGGTCGAGCGCGCTCATACGGTTGGTCGCGCCAATGGTGAGTACACGTTTTTCCGGTTTGGGCGGCTTGCGGCGCAGGATGTATTTATAGAAATTGCGCTTCCAGCGGACACGCCAGCCATGCTCCTGGCTGAAGCCGTCCATCTCTACCAGCAGCGTACTGAGGATCATACTGCCCCCGCCGCCCATACCACCAAACATTATCGGCAGTCGGTTGGGGCGCAGCAGCACATTTTCACTGTACTGCTCACGTTTGCCTGCTACCCCCCCGCGTGATCCTACCGCGTCAATTTCATCCATGAAGATCACGGCTGCGCCATAATCACGTGCCGCGCGCCGTGCCCGGCCATACAGCCGCCCCACAATCAACGGCGAAATACCGAAGAACATGGATTGCAGCGAGGAGGCATCAATAAAAAAGAAAGGCACCCCGGCTTCGGTGCTGATCGCCTTCGCCAGCCAGGTTTTTCCCGTACCGGGTGGGCCTTCCAGCAGCAGACCATTGAGCGGTTCGCCGCCTGCTTCCTCAAAGACGCGCACCCCACGCAGCAGTTTGACCACCTGCCGCGCCTGTTCCAGCAGTTCCGGCTGGCCGCGATAATCCTCGAAGCCCACCCCCTCCTGTCCCGGCCAGATGGTGTACATGCGCGGGCGTGAAAGCCACCAGAACAGCACAATGAATTGCAGCACGATATACATACCGGCAAAGGCAAGCTGGAAGGCAAAGGGGAGGATCTGGAGGATGGCATTCATCACAGTGGGGTCGAAGAGTGCCGCGAAGATGATACCGAAGATGATAATACGACGAGGTTTGAAAA
>JBGSXK010000773.1:0-5794 GCA_041751455.1 Anaerolineae bacterium | reverse complement strand
GAAATGGGAATGCCTTCTCGAATGCACTGCGCAAATCATCTGTTTTGAGGGATAAGCTGCCCGCCCGTGCCAGCGCGATACCACGCTCATACACGGCCTGATGCGCTGTACCCATCACCTTTGCGTAACCACTCGCGCCCGCCGCCAGTGGCAGAATCGGCGCGATAGAGGCGCTGTCAATAAAAGCATCGGACTCCTGGCGCACCTTCTCACGGGCGACCACCCCGCCGAAGCCCACGAACAGATCAACCACGCCACGTGTCGCCAGGTCGGACACACCATCACCCACCATCAGCCGCCGCCCATGTTTGCCATTGGCCAGCGTGTTAATCATATGCGGCTTACCGCTGGAAATCGTGAGTGGGCCTTCTTCATAGTCCAGGTATTTAGCGCCGTGACGGGTTTGCGGCTCGTAATAACGCCACCAGTCGCCGCTCAGTTCATCATATTCCAGCTCCACCGCGCGGATATGCTCTGGCGGCACACCCAGTCGCTTGCCAAAGCCGCGCACTGGCTCCGCCAGCCCGCCGCTGATGATGAACACCTGCTTGCCCAGGAAGCGCAGCGCATCCAGCACGGCCTGTACGTCAGGGACAATGGTTTCCCAGTAACGCTCCTCAATGGCTTTGAGCTGGCCGCGTGTGGGGCGGATAGCCTGCAAGCGCTTCCCATAGACTTCGCTCAGGTCCAGGTCGCCATTCATAGCCTTCTCAGTCAGGATGCCAACCCGCCATTCCTTGCCCTTCAGCCGTGCCAGTTCATCAATGCCCTCAATGGTCGAGAGGGTGCTGTCGCAATCGAAGTAGATGAGGTCGAAACTCGTCCAGCGTGTGTCCTGCATAGCTGCCCCCGGTTAAACCTGCCGTATTTTACTGTTTGCGTCTCCCTTTGTGAACCCCATCAGCCACGAGATTCGTTTAAGATTAGGCGAAGCGACAATACGAGGAACTAACATGATGTGGGTACAGATGGCATCCTGTACCCACGGGAAGAATTATTCCGCCGCAGGCAGTGTAAACCAGAAGGTGCTGCCCACACCCGGTGTGCTTTCTACGCCGACCTGACCGTTCAGATTGTTAATGATGCGGTGGACGATAGACAGCCCCAGCCCTAACCCCTCGGCCTCGTGGATATGCTCGCGGGTGAACATCTCGAACAGATGCGCCTGCTTGTCTTCAGGGATACCCAGCCCGCTGTCGGCCACTTCGTAACGCACCATATTACCCTGACAGGTGCCGCGTATGGTGATCGACGGCTGCGGGTTGGCCGCGCCCATGTATTTGATCGCGTTGCTGATGAGATTGGCGAAGATTTCCTCAAGCCACTGCGAATGTGCCTTGACCGGCGGCAGGGGCGAATCATACTGTATCTGGATGCCCTGCTGTATCAGCGGTTGCTGGAAGCGTGCCAGTGCCGCCTCCAGCGCAGGCGTGACCTCCACTTTCTGAATCGCCTCGCCGGGGTGGCGCAGCTTTGCCAGCCACAAAAGCTGGTCGATCATCTTCGCCATGTGCTGCGTCGAGTTTTTAATCTCCTGCAACTGTTTAACAGCTTCCGGTTTCAGGTCGGGTTGCAGCTTTTCGACCATGTACACCCGCAGCGGAATACTCGTCAGCGGTGACTTGAGGTCATGTGCGATGGTATGCCCGTAGGCATCCAGTTCGGCATTACGGACTTCCAGTTCCTGTGCATACTGGCGCAGTCCTTCCTCAGCGATTTCCATATTTTCCACAAAACGCGCGTTGCGGATGGCCGCCGCCAGTTGCAGCGCCAGCAGATGGCCGATGCGCAAATCTTCCTGGCTGTATGCGCCGGAACGCCGCATCGCAAAATTGATTGTTCCCATCACCTCACTGTCATTAACCAGCGGCAGGATGATCTGCGATGCATAGCTGCGCAGAAAAGACGACTCGACAATCTGGCTGGTCAGATAGGCATAACCCGTTTTCAGGACATAACCCAGGTTGGGCGAGTTATTCAGTTCCGCCGTGCTGCACGGGCTGGTAAAACCGTATAAATCGCTGATTTTCCATAACCCGTTTGTCCCGCGCAGGCACACCCCACAATAATCAAAGTCCAGCAGCCACTTCGCCTGTTTCGCCACCACCGTCAGGATTTTATCCAGGTCGAGTTTACGGTTGATGGCGATGCCAATCTCGTTGACGGCGGCGATGCGGCTGGAGAGTGCCTCGGCCTCCGCCAGCAGGCGGCGCACCGTCTTCAGCAGTTGCTCATGATCCTGCTCTTCGAGCCTGGCGCTGTTTCTTTGCATGAGGCCACCACCTGTCAAAGCGAATCTACTTCCAGTGCGATGGAGTCGGTGTATTGGTTAACAGCAGTAAACAGGTTGGCGCTGGCGATAAGTTCAAAAATCTCGTCATTGTCCAGCCCCAGGTCATGAAGCTGCTGGTAATGGGTCTCGGTCAGGTCATGCGGTTTCGTCCCTGCCAGCAGGCCAAAGCGAATCGCGGCTTTCTCGCGTTCTGGCAGTGGGCAGGCCTCAAAATCCTGTACCAGCAGCCGCAGCACCTCTTCGCTGATACCCAGTGCCGAAAGCCCATGCAAGTGTACCTTCAGCGCATAATCGCTGCGGTTGGCCTGCGAGATGGCGATGCCGATCATCTCTTTGAGAGTGCGGGGGATGCTGCCTTGCAGGATTGTAGCCCGGAATTTGTACCAGTTGGCCTCTAAAAAATCGGGGTTGGTCGCCATGGATTTAAACAGGTTGGGGACGATACCAAAGCCGAGTTCGCCCTTGATTTCGTTATACACCCGACGTGCCTTATCGCTGGAAAGCTGATCGTATTCAAGGATCGGAAATCTTGCCATGAAACCGTATAGCTCCTGTGATAAAAGAGACACCGCTAAACATGAATGGTTAGTAGCGATAATTCACATAAACCAAAAGCACTATATTACATTTGTTGCTTATTGCAGCGTAATTTTTCGTGAATTCTCAGCGGGCACTTATGAAAATTGTGGATTCGCGCACAAGAGGCAGGAATACCTGCCGGTAATGTCCCTGCCAGTCCACGAAAATCAGACAGAACACGATGACAAGGATGAGGATGAAAAGCAGCGTTCCGGTTTTACCGCCGCGCCAGCGCATCGACTGTGCCAGCCACGCCATCCCCAACGCGGCGATCACCAGCGCGGCAGGCAGCATCCCGGCGGCACGCTGCAGGTCGGGATAACGTACGGGCATTTCGAGCAGTGCCGCTGAGGGCAGCGCCAGGATCACCAGCGCCAGTGGCAGCCAGCCTTCTGACCAGCGCCGTGTGGAATGGATGCGCCATGCGATGCCCACCAGCCCGGCCAGGAACAGCGCCGCTTCAAGCGGGGACAGCACCGGACGGTGGACAATGCCATGCAGTGGGTTGGGGTCGCTGGTGAGATTGAGCAGCAGCAGCGTTGTGGGCAGTGCTTCGCCCCAGCTAAGTTGTGGGTTCGCCAGGGCTTCGGCTGTCCTGGCAGACAGAAACAAAATCTGGCTTTGACCGAAAACGAGCACGGGCAGGCTGATGACCAGGCCGGCCAGCACCGCTACAACTACCGCATTAAGCCGCGCATGCGCCCCGCTGCGCTGGTCCAGCCAATCCAGCCCCGCCACCAGCGGCAGCAGAAGCAGGCTGTAAATGAAATTTGGGAGGATGAGTGTCCCAACTCCGGCGCAGATGCCTGGCCAGAGATAGGCTGTCCAGTACAGTCTGTGTCGGGCGTATTCCAGGGCCAGCAGCATCAGCGCACTGATGACCGCCAGCGCTGCGTAGAGATTCCCGGCCTGTCCCAATACCAGCGCCCAGCCGGAGACCGCTGCCAGCCCGGCCGCGTAGATCCCCGCCGCCACGCCGCCGAACTGCCGCCCACACAGGTACACCGCAGGTACCAGCAGCACGGCGAACAGGCTGCCCGGCAGAGTTAAAAACGGAGAGGCAGGCGTGAATCGTTGAATCAGTACGGCAGCCAGTGTGAGCACCAGCACGCCAATGATGGCCTCACGGTGTTCCCGCATGGCTCTCCGTGCGAGGGTAAATACACTCATCAGCCCACCCTCCGGCATGGCGCTGATCTGCGCGGCTGCCGGAGTATCCTGTCGCCAGCAGCGTTCATAATAGATGTAGATCGGTTGCAGCAGCAGCCCACCCAGGATGAACAAAATCAGCGGCATGAGGGGTTCACGCGAACCAAGCAGAAGCATCTGCGCCAGCGCGAGACAACCTGTCCCTGCCAGTGCCGCCGTGATGCGCAGCACGGAAGGTGCGGCTGCGGCTTCGGGTTTCTCAACATCAGCCTGTCCCGCTGCTGGCACATCTTCAGGAGTTTCTGGCGTAGGCTGTGGAGGTTCAACCGGGGCACTGCGCCAGCGGCGAAAGAGTACCAGGATGAGGCCGCTCAAGCTGGCGATGGCGGTGAAAAGGGCAGCATAAAATGTCGGACGCGGCGATCTGGACAAACGGGGACTCCTGTATCGATCATGTGCAGGGGCGACCCGAAGGCTGCTCCAGTGTCAGGGTTTCATTCCCATTATATCCCGACCTCTCTCCCACGCGCCTTGAACTTGACAGCCCTCGCCGATCTTCTATAATTGAATCATCATTAGATTATTTCTTTGAGAGGTAAATACACTTTTGGCGCGCAAACCCGCCGATCAATCGGTCAACCGCGAAGACATCCTCCGGGCTGCGGCCTCGGTTTTACAGCGCAGCGGCTACGAAGCCACGACCATGAAGGACATCGCCGCCGAGGTCAACCTGACGGCGGCCAGCCTGTACCACCACTTTAAAAACAAGGACATGCTGCTGCTGGCTGTGTTGGAAGCCGGACTGGACATCGTCATCGACCAACTGGAACCGATTGTGCAGGCCGAAAAGAGCGCGGCAGAAAAGCTGCGTGCGATGATCGCCGTGCATGTTGTGGGTCTGACACAGCATACGGCAGTGGGTGCGGCGATGGTTTTCGAAATCCGCTCGCTGCTGGCGATCCCTGCCACGCTGCATAACGGGCATCATCATGAGTTTATCATCCGGCGTGATGCCTTTTTTCAGCGGCGCGATTATTTTGAAGACCTGTATCGTCGTACTATCGAGGAAGGTGTCGCGCGGGGCGAATTCCGCCCGGTGGATGTGGCGCTCTTCACCAAGACGATGCTCGGTGCGCATAACTGGGTGGGAGTATGGTATCGGGAAGGTGGCCGTCTGAGCGGACATCAGATTGCCGAGGCCATGTCCGAGACATTCCTGCGGGCGCTCGCTCCCGTTTAAGCCATGTATGAACTACGTGACCGCCACGTTTTCCCGGCATTGGCCGACGCAATTGGTGATACACCTCATACGGTGATCGCAGCGCACCTGCTGCGGCACGGATTATGCCGGGCGTATGCGCTGGGTGATGCAGCGGCTTTACAGGCATTAATTATCCAGAGCGATGACAGCCCGGATGAGCCGATCGCTTTTGGCAGCGACCCGGCGGCACTGTGGGAAGTGCTGCAAACCGTGCAGGGCTGGTTCTGCGTGAATGTGGATGGGGCTATGGCGCAGGCGGTGGGGGCGCTCATCTGCCGTGACCGGGGCATTCCGGTGCGTGAATACGTTGACCTGCATTACACACTCACCCAAACCGTGATTCCCCACCCCAATAATGCGGTGCGGCTGATGACCACCGCTGATTTATCCCTGTTTGAAGCCGCCCCGCCCGAAGTGCGCCCGTCCGGGTTTGGCAGCGCGGCGGCATTGATCGCACACGGATTCTGTGCCTGCGCGCTGGCCGGCGTGCAGGTGGCGGCGCTGGCGCAGAC
>JBGSXK010000772.1:0-2931 GCA_041751455.1 Anaerolineae bacterium | reverse complement strand
CGCGCTGATAGGCAGGTAGATTATAATGGCTGTTTGGTTGGCGATACTCTACTCTACCTGCCGGGGGCGGTGCTGCGGATGTCACCTGCCGCAGGGGCGCCTGCATGGGTAAGAGTCTGTCCCCTGGGAGGTGTTCCGGTGGTGTCTTTACAGGGTGTGGTGATGTCGTTTTGGCGGTGTACAGCGGGCTGACTGGCTTTTTGAAATAAACGCTGGTGTTCTGGGTCTGTGTGCTCCCTTTTTGGGCATGATCCGACATTTTATCGATCGCACGGGCTACATTGATGAGATCTTCATCAAAATATTTATAGCGGACTTCGATTCCCTGATAACTGGCTAGCCTTGTAATAGCTGATGGCAGATAATCTGCGCTGGGCATGGTGGTATCTACCAGCACGGGGAGGATATTGAGCTTGTTCTGGAGGGCAAACCAGATTTCCTTCAGCACCCAGTCATTGGCTGGATCATGTCTTCGCTGCTGTAATTCATACAACCACTGCTGGCCGATGACAGGCACTAATATCTCGCAGCTATTCAAGGCGATCCAGATTTTTTCAGCCCATAATTCTCCACCCTCGATGGCGCGGACATCAAAAAAGACTTCATTTTTGCCAAATTGCTTTTTCAGAAAGTCGGCTACAGAACGCGCAGCAAAGCTGGTGTCGCTGCGCCGATAACTTACAAAAATGCGCGTCATGAAGCACTCCTTCTCTACCCCCGGCTAATGGGTAAGAAAATCCATACTTATCATAACATGATTTTTAGTAAGGGGGTTAGCTAATACAGATCGTAATGTATCTTCGCAGAATTACCCGAACAAGCGCAGCAGCTTCAGGGCGATCTGGAGATTGACACGTGTGAGGGGATCGGCAAGGTTGCAGGCGCAGACTTCCTCAATGCGCTCCAACCGGTAATTGAGGGTGCTGCGATGGATGTGCAGGTGTTCCGCTGTCTGCACCCCATTGCCGCCTGCGTCCAGATAGGCTTCCAGTGTGTTGAAGAGGTCGGCCTGCTGCTCGTCCAGCAGTTTACGCAACCCTGGCACACAGGGGTTGAGCGTCAGGCTGTGTGGCCCGGCCTGATATAAAGTATGCAGGTAGCCCAGGGTGTGAAAGTAGACTGTCTTTTCTTTAGAGCCGAGCCGCTGATGGATGAGGAGTGCTTCGCGGCACTGCTGATAAGCCGTGGCGACCTGCCCCGCACCTTGCAGCGCGGCGCTGACACCGATCTGTAAGCTCAGCCCATTGTCCTGTCCGTGAACTGCTGCCGCCAGCGCTGCCGCGTCCACCTGCGCCAGAATCACAATCTGCCCGGCGAACTGCCCGGCCACCGCCACCCACTGCTGCTGGTTCAGCAGGCGGTTGATTCGGCGGTAAAGCTGGACAAGGCGCTGGGTGCTGCGGTCCGGGCTGTCTGCCACCAGCAGCGTAAACGTTGCACTCAGGTCAAGGCCAAAGCGTAACGCCTGATCGGTCAGCACGGCCTCGCGCCCCTGTACGCCCTCAATCAACTGTGCCAGCAGGCTGCCCTTGAGCGAAGATTCGGCATTTTGCACGGCCTCCTGATGCAGCAGCATGAGCGCGGCAATGGTCGCGCCGCTGTCGAGCGCCATGTGGTCAAGTTCGTTGAGGGGGTGATTGTCGGCGATGATCCACATATAACCGTAGATCGCGCCATGCACCACTACGGGCGCGAGGATACGCTCCATCTCCAGACCGACATCCGGCCAGCGTGGGATAAAGACCGGGCGCAGCGTGGCGCGGATTTCGCCCAGGACACCGCGATCTTCGAGCGCCTGTACCAGACGCGGATCGGTGCGGCCTTCGCTAAGCGTATAACGCCGCGCCTCATCCACAGGGGCGACATTATGGCTGGCCAGCGCTTCAAAGCGCTCATTCTCGATACTGATCGACTGGCCGATCAGGTCGGCCAGAGTCACAGCGAGGTCTTTCAGGTCGCCGCCATCCAGCACAAGCCTGCTCAGGACATGGTTGATGTGCAGCGCCCGTGTGACCAGCGCCATGTTCTCCTGCGCGATGCGCTCATTCACAGCCCGTGCCACATCGACAAAGCGCGCATCATACGGGATTTCGATGAGCGGGAAATCATTACGCTCCGCCACTTCGTGCAGGTAAGCGGGTGCATGAGTGATTGTGTTGCCCACGGCCAGCGCCAGCCCGGCCACGCCTTTATCGGCCAGCGCCTGCACATAGGCACACTGACCATCCTGGTCTGGCGGCAGGTTAATGACCGTCGTCAGTACCAGCTCACTGCCGTTAAGCCAGCGGGCAGCATCGGGGACGGCAGCGACATGCACCCAGCTCACCGGGCGGTGCAGGCCAGCCTGCCCAGCGACAAGCTGTGACCCTTCAAATTCTTTAAACTTCAGCGCATCAGCGACAGTCAGCATGGAGTCTCAGGCGATAACAGCAGGGGGCAGCGCAGGGTGCCCCGGCGGACAACTGCCTCATTTTAGCAGAAAGCCGCCGCGCCGTGAATCCGTCTACTCCGGTTGATATTCCGCCCCGGCCATGCTGCCCACAAACTGCGGCAGATCCGTATGGCCGAGCTGCTGGCGCACGGCCTGCGCCTCGCCCAGGTGAAACCAGTAATGATAGATGTTGCGCAGCAGCATTGCGCCTGCGTTTTCGCGCATTGGCTGGCCTTCATACACAAGAGTGGACTGAAGCAGATCGGGCGTGAGGCTGTCCAGGTAGGGGTCGGCAGCAGCGGTGATCGTGTGCCAGGCCGCCCAGACTTCGTCCAGCGGCGGGGCGCTGGCAGGCTGCCCAGAGCCGAAACGCGCCACTTCCGGCACAACCAGCCGCCCCTGTCCCATCAACACCCAGTAGCGCTGTTCCTGATTCGCCAGATGACCGATCATCCAGCTTATGCAGTTGATGGCCCCAAAGCGCTGCTGCGCTTCCTCAG
>JBGSXK010000771.1:0-4990 GCA_041751455.1 Anaerolineae bacterium | reverse complement strand
CAGGGATAAGCAGATTGTTTGTCCGCGAGCGGGTTGTTGGCGGCAATTTTGTCTCAGCGCGAGCGATTCTTTCTGCCTCATCAATTTCACTATCAAGATCAAACTCATCATCAAAATCGGTGAAATCATCATCGTCATCCGGAAGCGCAGGTAAAGTAGGTGGCGGAGTCACCCTATGCATCCCTTGCTGGGTTTCCTCTATTGAGGATACTGGCCTGGCCGCAGGGAGCATAACTGTAGGACGTTCTGATTCCAGCGATTCCAGCAGCTCGTATGCTTCTGGATATTCAGGATCAATTCTCAAAACATTGTTCAGAGCACCGCGGGCTTCGTCTATGTCTGTAACTGCATGAGCATATAACCACCAGGCATCCGCGTTATTCGGTTCGGTAGCAATGACTGGCTTTAACACCATCTCTGCCTCTTCCAAACGCTCTTGTTCAATGAATTCATAAGCCTGTATCAAGACTTGTTCTGTTGTCTCGCTCATGCGGTTCCCCCGACTTGCGTTAGGTAGAGTGCCAATGTACAGGCAGTTTACATCCAAGCCGATTATGGCGCAAGCAGCACCCGTAGAAATAAATATAGACCCGCCCTATTTCTGAGCAGGTCTATTATGGTTGCCCTGGAGAGGACTTGAACCTCCACCCCCGAAGGGACACAGCCCTCAACCGTGCGCGTCTACCGATTCCGCCACCAGGGCATAGTGGATTGTTATTATAGCCATACGTTATAGCCTGTCAATCCTTTTGCTAAACAGGTTCGTCTGAGTAAAAATTAACGCTATAAATAAGCGCTCTCTGACGAGTGCTGAAAGGGGCGATAATGCGAATTGTGGTCGATGCAATGGGGACAGATAACTATCCTGTTCCCGATGTGGAAGGTGGTGTGCTGGCCGCACGAGAACTGGGTTACACTATCCTGTTGGTAGGTGATGAGCTGCTTATTCAGGCAGAACTGCGTAAGCATAATACTCAGGGACTGAATTTAGAGGTTGTCCCGGCGCAAGAGATCATTACCATGGAAGATAAGCCCGGCCAGGTGGGTAAAAGCAAACCACAATCATCAATGCATATTGGGATGAATCTTGTCCGAGATGGTCTGGCGGATGCCTTTGTAACGATGGGCAATACAGGTGCTGCCCACGCAATTGCGACTTTATACACGCTGCGCCGTATTACAGGTATCAAGCGTCCTGCACTGAGTGGTATCTACCCGCTAGGCGGGCATTATGTCACGATGCTTGATTTAGGCGCAAATGCGGATTCAAAAGCGGAGTGGCTGGCACAATTTGCAATCATGGGTCATATCTATGCAAAAAACACGTTGAGTTTAACCTCTCCACGCATTGCTCTGCTTTCAAACGGTGAGGAAGAAGGCAAAGGTAATGCCCTTATCAAAGAAGCTGGCCACCTTATCCAGCAAATGGCGCTGAATTATGTCGGCAATGTTGAGCCGAAGGAAATCATGCAGGGTCAGGTAGATGTGATTATTGCGGATGGTTTTGTAGGAAATATTTTTGTAAAGACTTTTGAAGCCTCAGTTGCGTTCCTGGGTGGCCTGATCCGCGAAGAAGTGAAGCGCGACCCACTCTCGATGTTAGGTGGGGTTTTGCTGCGCCCTGTCTTTCAACGCGTGCGTAAACACAGTGACACGTTTGAAGTAGGTGGAGCGCCCCTTTTGGGTGTGAATGGTGTTGTTATTATAGGTCATGGCCGTTCTAATGCTGTTGCTATCAAAAATGCCGTACGACAAGCAGGTTTAGCAGTGCAGGGACGGGTTATTGATGCTATCGGTGAGGAACTGCATCGCACAAGTAAAATGGATGACACCATCACCAGCTAGGAGAAAAAGCTGATGGAGCTGTTGCGTAATGGACGACCTCGTGTCGTCATCACGGGCCTGGGCGCGATTACGGCTTTAGGGCCAGTGAAAACCATGTGGGAAAGCCTGAAGGCTGGCCAGTCCGGAATCCGACGTTTAGAAACGATCGAAGTTGGGCACGTGCCAATTAAATACGGTGGCGAGGTTCGCAATTTCGACCCTACAGACTACATAGAGGCTAAAGAAGCCCGTCGTATGGGACGTGCTTCGCATTTTGCCATTGCCGCCGCGACGATGGCGGTTGAGGATGCCGGTTTAACTATTGGTGAGATCGAAGAAGAGGGTGAACGAGTTGGAGTTGTCATTGGGACCTCACTGGGTGCCCATGAAATGGCCGAGCAGAGCACCTTTAAATACAAAACCACCGGCTATCGTAAACCCAATCCTTTATCCCTCATTAACTCGCTGCCTAATATGCCAGGGCATTATGTGAGCAAGGTGTTTCGCGCCCTAGGCCCACTCAATGCGCCCTCAACGGCTTGCGCTGCAGGCACCCAGGCTATTGGTGATGCCAGCGAACTTATCAAAAGTGGCCGATCAGATATGGTGATTACAGGCGGTGTAGAGGCAGTATTGCAGGATTATGCCCTGGCAGGATTTGAGGCGATGAACGCCCTGGCTGGCCCGGAATTTAATGATAGCCCTGAACTGGCTAGCCGTCCGTTTGACAAAAACCGTACAGGCTTTGTTTTTAGCGAAGGGTGTGGTGTACTCATTGTCGAAAGCCTGGCCCATGCTATTAAGCGCGGGGCAAACATCTATGCGGAAGTCCTGGGACATGCTTCATCCTCAGATGCGTTCCATATCGCTGCGCTTGAGCCAGAAGGCCACGGTGCGACCCGTTGTATGCGCTGGGCGCTTGAAGATGCTTATCTCAATGTGGATGATATCCACTACATCAATGCGCACGGCACCTCTACCCCCTCTAACGATGCAATGGAAACCCTCGCGATTAAGCGCGTTTTCGGGGAGCAGGCTTATAATATTCCTGTCAGCTCTACCAAAAGTATGCTAGGGCATGCTCTTGGTGGCTCAGGGGCTATCGAGGCAATTGCCTGCGCAATGACCATCCTGGAAAAAGTGCTGCATCCTACCATTAACTATGTTACTCCTGATCCTGAATGCGATCTGGATTATGTGCCTAATGAAGCACGCGAAACCCCCGGACTGAAGCATGTTCTTTCCAACAGCTTTGGCCTTGGAGGCCAAAATGCTTCACTGGTACTAGGGACAATCTGACGAAGCCTGCCATCTGCAGGTCAAAATGCTACTCGCAACCCGGTTGCTCCATAACCGGGTTTTTATTTTCTACAATGGCGTGCTTGTCTTTGCACTCTTATAATAGGTTTTATGGAGTCTATTTATCCATTGGAAAAATGATGCAAGATCAAATGCACCTTGTGGATACGCTGTTAGCTCGTGGGGAAATTAAGCGAGCAGAAATGCTGGTTGCCAAACGTTTACGATTACACCTCAGTCCTTCAGAACGCGCCAAGACACTCATCTGCCGGGCACGGGCGCGGCTTGCAGGTCTCAGACCAGAAGAAGCCATCGATGATCTTGCTAACGCACGTGCTTTGCTGCCACAAGAATTTGATAAACCCGAAACTCTCGAATTAGAGGCAGATTGTTATTTTGCCCGCTTTGAACTCGCCAGTGTCGGTTTTGCGGATCGGGGTGATACTGCGCAGGCTCGCGGGATCTATGAACATGTGATCGAAACCTATCCATATTATGACAATCTCGGTTGGGTATATTATCAGTTAGGCCGCCTTGCCCTGACCGACTCGAACAGTGAAGCCGCAGAAAACTACTTCAGACAGGCATTATTTGCACCCAGCCATTTAAAAACACTGACCGCCTTTTGTTATGAACGTTTAGGCTTTATTGGCTTTTATGAGCGCCGGGATCTCAATGATGCACTTGGCTTCCTCAGCAAAGCTGTGGATACCTACCCTGCCAGTGAAAAACGTGGGTGGTTGGTACAAGTGCACTTGTTGCGCAGCAAAGTCCTGCGGGAAATGCGGGATTATAAGAAAGCTCTGGCAGCGGCGGAGATTGCCTTGCATATTTCTTCAGGCAATCGGCCTGAAGACCGTCACAATATGGCTGAAGCTCTGCTGGCGGCTGGTGAGCTGCTTTCGGGGTTGGAGGGGCGAGATAAAGACACAGTGCCTTATCTTCAACAGTTTCTCCAGTTAAGCCGCAAACCCCTGGGTGTGGATGTCACTTGGTCACGGGTGCATGAAATGCTTGGTGATGCTTATTTCCGGCTTGGACAGTATGACCTGGCGGGTGAAGCCTATCACGCAGCTCTGGACTATAACCCCTACCACCCCTGGGAGATTTCACTGCATTATCGTATTGCCCGCAGTCGTTATTTACAGGGACAATATGAAGCCGCAATTACCGCCGTTCAGCATATGCTCAACGCTGCGGAAGTCGAGGGTGAGCATGTGGATGATTACCGTGTTTTCGACATCCTGGGAAACGCCCAATTTGCACTTGGCAAATATACTGATGCTGTGCAATCCTACTCCAAAGCACTACAAATGGCACCGCTCAACGCAGATAATCTGGACAAAATTAAAACGTACTATGACTACGCCCAGAGGTTAAGCTAAACTAGCACACAAAAGCAACTGAGGTTAAATAAAGCGATAATGTCTGTAAACGTGAATGTAATTGGGGGCGGCCTGGCAGGCTCCGAAGCTGCATGGCAGTTGGCAGAACGCGGGTTTACGGTAAATCTTTACGAGATGCGCCCTCAACGTACTACTGGCGCGCATGTTTCCGACAGGCTGGCCGAATTAGTATGCAGCAACTCACTTGGTTCAAAACTGATCGACCGGGCCACTGGTCTGCTCCAGGCGGAGATCAAAATCCTCGGCTCCCTGTTGATCGAGTGTGCTGAGAGAGCAGCCGTCCCTGCCGGGGGGGCGCTGGCAGTTGATCGGGAGTTGTTTGCTGAATTCGTTACTCGCAAACTATCTGAGCACCCTCTCATTAACGTGGTCCGCCAGGAAGTCACGGCTATACCGGATGGACCCACTATCATCGCGACCGGACCCCTGACTTCTGAAGCACTGGCACAGGAGATTGCCCA
>JBGSXK010000770.1:0-1855 GCA_041751455.1 Anaerolineae bacterium | reverse complement strand
AACGCGCGGGGTTTGCCGTGCGGCGGCGCTTGCCGGTGTCGTTCTTTCGGATTGGGGTTATTAAGCGCACGCTGCCTACTAATCTGCTTGTTGGGTTGGATAGTGTCCTGCAATATAGCGGGATGCTCTATTCGCCGAGTGTATTTATCCAGGCTGTTGCCAGCAGGCCGAATACACCGGATAACCTGAACCTGGAGAGCCTGTTTGTGTGCCCGGATACAGGTGCGCCACTGATCCAGGAAGGCAGCATCCTCACCAGCCAGGCGACAGGGATGCGCTGGGCGATCCGCGATGGCATTTATGACTTTAAAGCACCGCTGGATTAGACTTGCAGCGGCTCCAGGTGCGCCTGTACCCATTGATTATAGGCTGCGCGCAGGGCCAGGGTGTATGTGCCCGGCACACCCTGACTTGGTGTGACACCATCAATACTGACCACCGGGACAATTCCACGGCTGCTGCTGGTAATAAAAGCTTCTTCCAGCCGCGTCAGATCGGCCACATTTACAGCCTCCTGGCGCAGGGGAATCACCGCCGGGGCGATGAGGAATACGATCTGCTGGGCGATGCCCGGCAACATCCCTGCACCTGCGGTACGCAGCACGCCATTCAGCACAGCGTAGAAGTTGCTGGTAAAACCTTCAAGGATATCCCCCTGGTCGCTCACCAGCAGCACCTCGTAAATACCCTCTGGTTTTTGAAAGCCCTGTCTGCTTTGCGCCCAATCGCTGGTTTTGGCTGCCGGGTTGCGGCGGGCGATCCCCGGCGCGGTAACGCAGTGTACACCTTGTTGGATTATATCCGGGTCAAGCGGGATAAAAGGCTCCAGGCTGATGATGATCTGGCTGGGCTGATGGCGGGCGATGGTAAGGCGAAAACGCACATTACCATAACCAGCCTCGGTAATCATCTGATGCAGGGCGGCTTTAAGCCGAGATCGATCCAGCCTCAAAGGGATGTTCTCTAGGCGGGCGGAATCTTCCAGGCGATCAAGGTGTGCATCGAGTCTGAGCGTATGGAAGGTGTGATAGGTGTTGGTGACAGTATAGATGCCTTCTGGCTCAAATCGGGCTGCTTCCTGCAATGATGTGGCAGTGTAATCCACAGCTTGCAGCCCATCAGAGGTCAGAACTTTGATGTATGCCGGCATGATAAGCACCTTATAGGGACAGAGACATAAATATACCGCCGTAGGTACTATCATTCCACCCTTTAACGTATCTTTAAGTCCTTTTTGGGTGCTTGACAGCTTATGCTAAAAGCGCTATGCTACGCGCATTGTATTCTGGATGGATTCTCATGTACCAGCAGATTTGCGCTACAACTGGTATGGGTATGGGTACTACCTCACATAAAATGATGCGAGGGAGTTTCCGTCTGCCCTGAGGCCGCCAGCGAGTACCCGGTTAAGTCACTCGAAAGCGTGTGGAAATCTCCCACACGCTTTTTTTGTGCCATTATTCAGGAGGGGATTATCACATGGCATTACTGACAATGAAGTTCGGAGGCACGTCGGTCGGCAGCCCGCAAGCGATCAGCCAGGTGGTGGAGATCGTGCATAGCGAGCTAAAGCAGGGCAATCAAACGGTGGTGGTGGTATCGGCAATGTCTGGTGTGACCGATACACTCATTCAGGCGGCACGTATGGCCGGGCAGGGCAACCGCTGGGAATATCTGGCGAGTGCGCAGGAACTTCGTGATCGTCACCAGGAAGCTATCAACCGGCTGCTGCCGCCCAACGGGGTGCGCGAAAAAACAGCCGGTCAGACGAATGCACTGATTGACGAATTTGTGCAGGTTTGTCAGGCGATTAACATCCTGGGGGAACTGACACCGCGTATTGCTGATTCTGTGG
>JBGSXK010000769.1:0-6094 GCA_041751455.1 Anaerolineae bacterium | reverse complement strand
ATGATTCCTGATTTTAAAGCGATTATTTTTGACATGGACGGCCTGCTGGTTGCCTCTGAGGGGGTGTGGCAGCGTGCCGAAACAGAGATGGTGGCCGCACGTGGCGGGCTGTTCACCAGCGAAATTCGTGAGCAGCTTATTGGGCTGCGTCTGGATGAATTTTCACAGAAGCTGAAGGCCATCATGAGCCTGGACGATGATGCTGCGGTGCTGGAAGAAGAGCTGACCGGGCGCTTCCTGAACTATATCAGCAGCGAGGTGCATCCCCAACCGGGTGCAGCCGAATTGATTGCATATGTGGTGGCGGAAGGGATCCCAACGGCGATTGCGTCCAGTTCACCGCAGTCGGTCATCGACGCGACGATCACGACACAGGGCTGGCTGGATGTGTTTAAGCTGCGGGTGTCGGCAAATATTGTGCCACGGGGCAAGCCAGCGCCGGATGTCTATCTGAAAACAGCGGAAATTATGGGGGTGAACCCGGCGGATTGTCTGGCGCTTGAGGACAGCCCGAATGGATCACGGGCGGCAGTGGCAGCGGGGATGACCTGTTTCGCCGTGCCCGACCCAACCCATAGTGATTTCACGGCCTTTAACAATATCACGCCGCATGTGTTTAGCAGCCTGCATGAGGTACTGAGGCGGCTCAAAGGAGCATAGCCTTGACTAACCATCATATCCTCATCGCCACCACGCTTACTGATGACAGCCTGCGCCTGCTGCATGAGGCCGAAGGTATGATTGTGCAGGTTGTGCCACCCAGCCTGCACAGCCTGCGTGAGGCGCTGCCGGCGGCTCATGCGCTGATCGCCCGTGATGATGTGCCGGTAGACCGCGCGCTGCTGGACTGTGCGCCGGGTTTAAAGATCATCGGGCGGGTAGGCGCGGGACTGAGTGGCATTGATATTGAAGCCGCCACAGAACGCGGCATCATCGTCATGCACACACCGGGCACCAGCGCCATTGCCGCGGGGGAACATGCCCTTACGCTGATGCTCGCGCTCAGCCGCCGCCTGACCGCCGCACATGACAGCCTGAAAGAAGGCGGATGGCTGCTGGATCGTAAACAGCAGGCGGGCATCCAGCTTTATGGCAAGACCATCGGCATTATCGGGCTGGGGCGCGTGGGGCAGATCGTCGCACAGCGCTGCCTGGCCTTTGGTATGACTGTGCTGGCCTATGACCCGTATATCACCGAAGATCAGCTCAGCGACGAGCGGATTCTGCTGGTCGGAAGGCGAGAACTGCTCCGGCGCAGCGATTTTGTCACGCTGCATGTGGCCGCGACCCATGAGACACGCGGCATGTTTGGCGAGGATATGATCCGCCATATGAAGCCCGGCGCACGTTTACTTAATACGGCGCATGGCAGCGTGTGGGACGAGAACGCCGTCGCACAGGCGCTCAAAGACGGGCATCTGGCGGGTGTGGCGGTGGATGTTTACGCGGAAGAACCTCCCTACAACAGCCCACTGATCGGCCTAGATCATGTGATTCATACGCCCCATATCGGCGATAATACCCTCGAAGCCACACAGGATCTCTCAACCCAGATCGTGCAGCAGGTCATAGACGCGCTGCGCGGCACGGATTACCGCAACGTGGTCAACCTGCCGTTTATCACCGGGGTGAATTACGAAACATCACGACCTTACATGCGCCTGGCAGAGTGCATGGGCGCGGTGCTGCACACCCTGGCGCGCCATCCTATCCGGCGGGTGGGCGTGGAGTATCGCGGCGAGGAAGTGGCCGGTCTGGTCAAGCCGCTGACGGTGGGGCTGCTTAAGGGCATTCTCGCGCCTGTTGTAGGCGAGAAGGTGAATTATATCAATGCGCCGGTGCTGGCCGCCGAACGCGGCATCCAGTTGATGCAGACGAAGGGGCTGAAAACCGCCGAATACACCAATCTGGTGTCGTGCCAGGTGACACTGGAAGACGGCGAGGAAATCATCATGTCCGGGACACTGCTCGACCACCGCGAACCACACATTGTCCAGATTAATGAGTACCGTATGAACTTCGTGCCAGAAGGCCACCTGCTCATCATGGGCAGTTATGACCAGCCCGGTGTGATTGGCCGCGTGGGGACACTGCTGGCGAGCAACCAGATCAACATCGGAAGCTGGCAGACCGGGCGCGCGCAGCCCGGCGGTCACACGCTGACGGTACTCACGCTCGACCAGCCGATGCCGGAAGCGGTGCTGGGCGAACTGCGTCAGCAGGAGTTCATCCGTCATGCGCACCAGGTAGCGATTTAGGGCTGAATAAAGCGACCAGCAACCCATGTCGTGCCACATCAAAGTTTGTACATTTCCCATTGACAGGAACACGCGCCCGGTTTTAACTAGTGCGCATGATAAACTTACAAACGCTCTTCAACGAACCGATACTGGAACAGAAACCGTTTGATCCGGGCTACTCCGGTCATGCCAGCCATGTCATCTATGTGCGTACCGCCAGCCAGGAAGCTGTCGCGCGTGCCTGCCGCTACCCTGAAGTGGGCGGCGCATTCTGGACAGGCTGCCTGCGCATGTTCGGCATCAACCCGGTGCAGACACACGAACTGGAAAAACTCAACCGCCGTCTGAACATCTACAGCCCACTGCGGGTGCCGCAGGTCCTGCGCAAAGACGTGCTGGATGACCGCGAGTGGGTGATCGTTGAGTATGTACCGGGGCGCGACCTGTCCAGCTTTTGCGGCCAACCGGACAGCCTGCTGGAAGAATTTGGTGCGGCACTGGCCCAGTTTCACCGCCAGCGTTATGCTCATCATGGCTGCCTGACCAACGGATTCAAGCGCCCTCTGACCGAGTTCCATGCCGACATGGCCGCGACAATGCGTGAACTGGCAGCGCAGTTCCACAGCAAAAACGCGGCGATCACCAGCGCGCTGGACGCGATGTGTGCGGCGGCGCTGGCCCTGCCCGTGCCGGAGTATGCCGCTCCGGTCATGGTCGATCTTGACCCCTGCCAGTTCCTCACCGATGGCGAGCATGTCACCGCGGTTGTGGACACTGAAGGTTATGTCGCTGCGCCGCGCGCACTCGATTTTATCGCGCTCGAATATGTGATGGATGCGCCCACCGCCGAGGCCTTCAAGCGCGGTTACAGCGCTTATCTGCATCTGCCGGATTTAAGCGCCCGTCGCCCGGTTTATCGTTACTTTTACCGCCTGCTGGAAGTACAGGGTGATGAGATGTCATTGGATGCATGGTTGAACTGGCCGGTGCTGTTTTAAGATGCGCACACTGCTGGCAGATAAACGTTTCTGGCGGGTGCTGGATGCTGTGTGGCTGTTGGCGCTGATGATCTTTATCATCGCAGGAATGCCGCTGGCATCCTTTCATGGCGACGAGGCCATGCTCATTTACATGAGCCATGATTATGCGAAGGCCTTTATCTATGGCGACCCGATGGGCCTGATGGTAGGCCCACCTTATTATGTGGACACTGACCCCTGGCTGCGCCTTTTGAACGGCTCGGTGAGTCGTCATACAATTGGGTTAAGCTGGCATCTGGCGGGGCTGACCAATGGTGATCTGCCGCCTGTGCCAGGGTGGGATTGGGGGCTGGATTATCAGACAAATGTGGATACCGGGCATCGCCCCTCGGAAGCGATGCTGCTGGCGGGGCGCTTACCTTCGACGATCTTTCTGGCCTTGAGTGCTGTGATGATGTTTGTCCTGGGTAAGCAGCTTGGTGGCAGACCACTGGCCTATTTCGCCAGCGCGTTCTATGGGCTGCATCCGGCCATCCTGCTCAATGGCCGCCGGGCAGTCATGGAAGGCTCGTTGTTGTACTTCGGGCTGGCAGCGGTTCTGGTGGCCGTCATTATCAGCCGCAAACGTGAAGCGGGCGTGCGCGGCCTGTGGGGCTGGTGGCTGGTGCTCACCCTGGCGGCAGCGCTGGCGCTCGCCAGTAAACACAGCGCAATTGTGTTCGTGGCGGCGGCTTATGGCTGGATTTTCCTGTCCGAGGCGGTTCGGCGCCGCGGGGGCATCCTGCTGCGCACCACGCTCAAGCTCGCCATCAGCAGCGTCCTGGCTGGGGCGCTGTTCATCGCGCTTTCTCCCGCATTATGGAATGATCCGGCGGCCCGACTGCAAGACCTTGTGACGGTGCGCGCGGGCCTGCTGGATACACAGGTCAATTCTGACCCCCTCGCGCCAATGCCCCTTGCAGAACGCATCCGGCAGGCTATCGCGCAGCCGTTTATCGAGCCGGTGGCGCATTACGAGGTGGCAGGCTGGGGCGGTTACGAGCC
The DNA here is from genome assembly GCA_041751455.1 of Anaerolineae bacterium. Lineage (GTDB taxonomy): Bacteria > Chloroflexota > Anaerolineae > Aggregatilineales > Phototrophicaceae > JAIOHN01. Next base: position 1,830 of record JBGSXK010000769.1, on the reverse strand, counting down.
TGTCACACAGGAAATTGCCCGCTATATGGCCTCACCGCTCAGCGGGCTGCAATTCGGTGTTGGCGGGCTGGTTTTAACCCTGCTGGCCGGGTGGGGCATCATCTGCCTGTTTAGCCCGCGTCTTCGCCCAGGGTGTGTAACCTGGGGACAGGCTGCCGGGCTGCTGCTCTGGCTGTTGTTGAATCTGGCATTTGCGCTCATCAATCCGCTGCCCTGGCAGCGTTATTATCTGCCGCTGATTCCGGTCTATACCCTGCTGGCGGGGGTGGGACTGCTGGCGCTGGTAAGCCTGGTGCGCAATGCCAGCAGAGAAGGGCTGCGCCCGCCACGTATGGCCGATGGGCGGATTTAAAGTTCGACTGCCAGCCTGATGTCATCGCCCTGCCGGACAGGCTGGTATCCGCCCGCAATTGGTTTATAATCCGCCGCGTATCTTTATGCGGCGAAATCCTTTATGCACTGCGAAATTTTGAGCATCCCGGTGGATGCACAGCCGTTTGCTGCGGCGCTGGAGACGCTGAATACCTGGGCACAGGAAGCCGAAGGGCGGCGTTATGTCTGTACCTGCCCCGTCTACACGCTGATGCAGGCCCGCGATCATGCCGAGGTGGGGGCGGCACTGCGTGGCGCGGCAATGGTCACGGCAGACGGGATGCCTTTGGTCTGGGTACAGCGGCGCACAGGCTGTGCCCAGGCTGAGCGCGTTTACGGCCCGGATGTGCTGCTGGCGCTGTGTGCGAAAACGGCTGGCACACCTGTCGGGCATTATTTTTACGGAGGACTGCCGGGCATACCGGAAATGCTGACGGCCAACCTGCGCGCACGATTCCCGGCTCTGCATATCGCCGGGTTGTATTCACCCCCTGTCGCACCACTGGAAACCATACCTGACCCGGCGGTGATCGCCCGACTGAATGCCAGCGGGGCAGATGTGATATGGGTGGGGCTGGGGTCGCCCAAGCAGGATTTGTGGATGGCACTTTACCGCCCGCTGCTGGATGCGCCGCTGCTGATTGGCGTGGGGGCGGCTTTTGATTTTATCGCCGGCGCAAAAGCACAGGCTCCGCGCTGGATGCAGCGCAGCGGACTGGAATGGCTGTTCCGGCTGACCCAGGAGCCGGGACGACTGTGGCAGCGGTATCTGGTCTATAACACGCGCTTTGTGTGGGCGCTGCTGATGAACCGCCGAGGCTCCTGATGATCCGCAACCTGAAACCGGGCTATCTGCTGGCGCTGGTGGGAATCGACGCGCTGCTGGTGATGTGTGGGCTGCTGCTGGCGTGGTATCTGCGGGTGAACCTGGAGCTGGGCGCGGCTGCACCGGATGAAACATTATTTCCGCCGCTCTGGCTGTTCCCTGCCGCCTGTCTGGTCTGGATTACGGGGTTGTGGCAGGCCAGGATGTACCAGCCGCAAACAAATATTTATAGCGCGCTGCGCCGTCTTGTCATCGGTCATGCGCTGGCCGGTTTGCTGTTTCTGGGCATGATTTACATCGCCTACCGTGATTTTTCACGTTTGCAGGCGTTCTATTTCATCGTCGTGACCTTCACGCTGCTGTTGATCCAGCGCAGCATGTTCTGGCTTTTGTCCGACAGACTGAGCGAAAAGCGGCGGGTGTTGATCGTCGGCACAGATGACCATGCGCAGCAGGTCGGTACACGAGTCAGCGCTCACGCCTGGGCAAACCTGACACTGGTGGGCTATCTGCGCAGCAACAGCGATCCTATCGCGCCGGGCATCACGCCCTGCGGCAGGCTGGATGACCTGGGGACGGTGGTGGGGCAAATGCGGGTCGATGAAGTCGTGGTGTGTGTGCGCTGGTTCGAT
>JBGSXK010000768.1:0-3224 GCA_041751455.1 Anaerolineae bacterium | reverse complement strand
TGGTTCTAGCTTCTGGGCTTTGCGTAGAAAGAACAATGCCCTCTTATGTGCTCCCGATTGTTCATAAGATAAGGCTAACATCGCAATGCCGTAAAAATCATTCGTCCCAGTTCTTGAGCAGTTCACCCAATCAGCAATCCTGATTATTGTACTTGGTTTCACTTTTTTTACTTCTAAGGGTGGTGTATCTACTTTTTTACCGAGAGTAGGAAGGTCAAAAAGCTGGTACTTAGGACGTTCAACTAACTGAGGAGTTCTCGGCACATACTTTGCAAGCTCAAGGTAAAATCTCAAAGGTGGCAAGAAATCACTTTCCGGTTCGAGAAACAGGTGCTGCTTGGTGATAAGAAACTTTAGAAGTTGCTTATCTAAAGATAAGGGGAAAATGGGCTTTTGTTGTTCTTCAGCCATTAGGATTTCTTTTTTTACCCACGAGGACTTTTGTGCTTCCTGGGAGACGACCACAATTAATGCCGCGCATGTTTGAAGCGCTCCTTCAAGTGCATCAAACCATTCTGTACCAGTTTCAATTCTTTGATCAAACCAAGTCGTAAAGCCATTTTTTTCGATGTCAGCGTTTAAGCGTGTAACATAATCACCATCTTGATGGCAGTAACTGATAAATACAAAGGTCAAATCAATACCTTTCATAATTACTAATAATTTTAAATTATACATGTAAATTTTGCTCACAAGCCCTCAATTGGACACCTCCCTAACCTGTACCCAGCCGCCAATCTGCGTTAAAATAATCAGACAATTGAACCCACCCGCATCTCTGAGGAAACGATCACTCATGGCATTGCAGATTTACAACGTGCTTGGCCGCGAAAAACAGCCGTTTGTGCCACTGCAAGAGGGGCACGTCAATATGTATGTCTGCGGACCCACCGTCTACGATCACGCGCATATCGGCCACGCTCGCAGCTACATTTCGTTTGATTTGGTTGTGCGCTATCTGCGCCACAGCGGTCACGAAGTGCTCTATGTGCAGAATATCACCGATGTTGGCCATCTGACCGATAGCGGCGAAGACCGCATCCTCAAGCGTGCGCGTCAGTCGCAGGCTATCCCCATGCAGCTTGTGGAGACTTTCGCCCGCAGCTACTTCGAAGATATGGACGCGCTTGGGGTGCTGCGCCCGGATATCTCGCCGCGTGCCAGCGCGCATATCCCCGAACAGATTAAAATGATCGAGGAACTGCTGGCGAAAGACTGCGCCTATGTGGTCGAGGGCAGTGTGTACTTTGATGTCGCCCAGGATGCCGATTATGGCAAACTCTCGAACCGCAGGATAGAGACTCAGGAAGCCGGATCACGCGAGGATGTGCGCGGCGAGAAGCGTAACCCCGAAGACTTCGCGCTGTGGAAGAAGGCCGAACCCGAACATATCCTGCGCTGGGACAGTCCGTGGGGCGAAGGCTTCCCCGGATGGCATATCGAATGCTCAGCCATGGCGCGCAAGTACCTGGGGCCGACCTTTGATATTCACGGGGGTGGTATTGATAACATCTACCCGCACAACGAAAACGAGATCGCGCAGAGCGAATGCGCCAATGATGCCGAATTCGCCCGTTACTGGATGCTGGTCGGCAGCCTGATGGTGCCGGACGCTGAGGGTATCCCCACCAAGATGAGCAAGAGCCTGGGCAACTTTGTCACGATTAAAGACGCGCTGGCCGCCTATCGTCCCGAAATCATACGGATGTTCACGCTCAGCGCACATTACAGCAGCCCGGTGAATTACCACGAAGACTCGCTGCGTGCCGCCGAGGGCGGCTGGGAACGGCTGTACGGTGCGGTACGGCTCACCCGCCAGCGCATGAATGGCGCGCCGGAAGGTGATGACGCGAACAGCTTTGCCCAGCGCCTGACGAAAGCCCGTGCTGATTTTACCTCTGTGATGGACGACGACTTTAATGCGCCCAAAGCCATCGCGGTATTGCAGGAACTGACACGCGATGTCAACACGCTGCTGAACAGCGAGGCCACGGTGGGCCTCAACACACTCAATGCGATCAACGACACTTACAGGGAACTCGGTGGCGATGTGCTGGGGTTGATCCCCTCACAGGACAGCACAGCCAACGGCAGCGTTCGCCGTGAGGCCGGGTTGATCGACCTGCTGATTGACATGCGCGCACGGGCACGGACGAACAAGAATTATGCCGAAAGTGACCGCATCCGTGATGAACTGGCGAAACTGGGTGTGGTGCTGGAAGATAGCGCGCGCGGCACCACCTGGCGGACGGAATAACCCATCATGGCGGAATTTGTTTATGGGCATTGGGCAGTGATGGAAACACTCCGCGCCGGACGGCGGCAGATAGAACAGCTTTTGCTGATGGAGACTGTCGAGGAAAAAGGGCTGATCGCGGATATTATGAAGCAGGCCAGCGAACGCGGCGTGAATGTGCGCCGTGTGCCGCGCCGCATCATTGATGATCTCGCCAACAGCGCGAATCACCAGAATGTGGTGCTGCGTGTGGGCGATTACCCCTACATGGAGCTTGAGGATGCCTTCCAGGTGGCAGAGCTGCGTGGTGAAAAACCCTTCCTGCTGCTGCTGGATTTGCTCAAAGACCCGCAGAATGTGGGTGTGCTGCTGCGGGTGGCCGACGCGGTAGGGGTGCATGGCGTGGTGATGCAGGAACGGCGCAGTGTCTCCGTCACGCCGGCGGTAGTGAATGCCTCGTCGGGCGCGGTGGAGCACCTCAACGTGATTCAGGTGACGAACCTGGTCAATGCCATGAAAGACCTGAAAGCACGGGATGTCTGGCTGATCGGCATGGACATTGGCCCGGACGTGCCGCCGATTAATAAAACCGATCTGAATATGTCGTTGGGGCTGGTGCTGGGTAGTGAGGGCGAAGGGATGCGGCGGTTGGTGCGCGATACCTGCGACATGCTGCTGGCGCTGCCCATGCGTGGTAATGTCGCCAGCCTGAATGTGGCGACAGTAGGCTCGGTGGCGCTGTATGCTGCCTGGCAGGCACGCGGTTGGCAGGGCTGGCAGGCAGGCTGAGCAGGCTGCTTTTCCGTAGTGTGTAATTTGTTTGCTGGAGCAGTCGCGCTGTCTGGTATACAGCAGCAGGCTGCCGTACTTCATACAATTTCAGGCAGGTAAAACATCATGATAGACGACATTCTTAATGAAACACGACACAAAATGAAATCCACATTATCTGTCTTTGAGGAGGACTTGCATGGTATTCGCGGTGGGC
>JBGSXK010000767.1:0-5871 GCA_041751455.1 Anaerolineae bacterium | reverse complement strand
ACGGTGGCGGTTGCCGGTAGCAGGGCGACCATGAGCGCATTCTCAAAGCGGGATTCGACGGCTACATCCCCAAACCAGTGAGCGCTATGACACTGGTCAATGAGATCATGGCGGCACTGTCTGATAAGGTAAGAACTTAATGCCGCAAGCGAATACTTTTGCTGAGCGCATCCGTGAGCGTTATCCAGAAGGTCTGACCGGCATCTTCGCCGTAGGAGGCACCCGCACGACTTACATTCTGGAACAGCAGCGCAGCCTGCAAAACCCTGGCAGTCTTGATGATTTTGCCATTTATGCCGATTACGCTTTTGAACGCCTTTTTGACCTGACCGAAACTTTTTTCGAACTCGGCGGTCAGAATATGATTATCGCCATGTTCTCTTACCAGGGGTTTTATGAACGTGGCGAGGATTATGCACGGCAGGCTGCACAAATGTGTTTGCGCGTCATCACCCCCGAAAGAATTGAATTCTACCAGCATCATGGAATTGACCCCTACTTTGTAGGGATCGATACCCTGCTCCAACTTCCCGAAGACCATTATGCCCATCAACTTGGTGCTGAGTTCGCCCGTTTTCAGCAGCAGTGGTCTTACCAGGAAGGACGACGGAAGATCATCTGGGAAGTCGCGCCCATTCCGTTGTTCTCCTTCTGGAAAGCCCATATGGTCATGGGTGAGGCGGCGCAGACTGCACTGCAAAATGACCTGGAACAGTGCACCGACCTCCGCACAATGCACGATAGGCTCTACCAGTATTATGCACGAGCTGTCTATGGCACTGATCTGCCAATACCTCAGTTTTACCTGGGGTCAAACCGCAACGGGGATATGAAGCTGCGCGCTGTGCTGCCGATTGCGCTCCTGTGCGGTGATCCTTTTCGTCTGTTCTATACCCCTTATCCTTCGCTCTTCATCACTCGTGACACCCTGCAAACCATCCTGGAAGACCTGGCTTTTGGTAAACCCTTACGCTCCACCAAAACCGACTACAGCGGGCAGATGACTTCAGAACTGGTGGAAGCAGAATACCAGCGGGTGCTGGAACTCAGTGGAGACCCATTCTCAACCCTGGGGTTAGTACGCCAGAAGAACCCTGCTGATGGCGGCTAAATAAAACCATACCAGCCCGTGTTCGTGTCTTCCCGGCAATATGGAGCAGCTTAAATGGCAAGCATTCAAACATGGCTTGTGGATTTTGATGAAACCCTGGCGGCAGGCAGTCTCACCTGGGCATTCCAGGAAGCGTTCCCCAAATTTGTGCGCGAACATCATCTCAGTTATGATACCCAACGCCTGAAAGAAGTCATGCGGGACTTGCAGCAGCGCGCTAACCAGGAAGCCGACCCGGCGCCTCTCTTACAACACTTGTTTGAGGCCATGCAGTGGCCCCATCATCTGCAAAACCAGTTGTTTGACGATCTTTTGTCCAACTATCCCCCCACATTGTTTGACGATGCGATTCCCTTTCTGACCCGGCTGAGGGAAAAAGGCCATCGCGTCTATATTGTCTCCAACAACCGGCGCTCCCCACAGTACGTGCCCCTGCTTGGCCTGGAAGAATATATCTTGCAGATTGTCACACCGCACACCTGCCCCGGCACCCAACCCAAACCACATCAGAGTCTCTGGCGTTACATCGCTGATCAGGATACAGCTATCGATCCGCAGCAGACTTTTGTGGTCGGAAACGACCCGTGGTCGGATGGCGCTTTTGCAGAAGCCTGCGGCCTACCCTGTTGGATTGTAGACCGAATGAACCAGTTTTCAGATATGCACGATCAGAAATCATACTCGTGGGTGCAGTCGCTGCTGGAGATTCCGCTTTAAGCAATGAGGTCAATTCTGGGAGCTGCGTTTCGCCAGCCGCTTTAAGAGGCGGGCAAATTCTTCGACATCAATCGGCTTATAAACCACAAACTCGACATTAAGATCAACTTCTTCTGTCGCCATGTGGTGATTTGCTGTCATCACCACAATCGACATCCCCTCATGACGTTCCTGTCCATAGATGTGACGAATTACACCCACGCCGTCCAGTTCAGGCATTTCAAGGTCAAGAATCAGTAAATCAAAAGTTTGCTTTTCCAGGATTTTTAGAGCTTCTAACCCGTCTTTGGCCTCAGTGACTCGGTATCCTACATAGAGTAACGCAAGGGTACAGAGATCACGATTATAGTAGTTATCATCTACGACTAAAGCAGTTGGGGTGAGCACTTCGGCCATCATGTATGTTGTCCTTTAGTTTAGTAGTGCCTCCCATATTTTATACCCAACCTTTAACTTGATTCATAACATTTTGATATTCTCAAATAATCTCGTTATTCCAGTATTGCAACATAAATTATCGCTTATATAACAAAACCCCTCTTATAGGACATACAAGAGAGGTCAGATGTGGCTGGGGGTAAGTTTTAGCGCTGGCGCTGAGGTGTATGCTCCCCTTCAGCGATCTCTTCAATCATTTTGCGGTTGAAGGCTGGAATATCATCTGGCTTGCGACTGGTTACAAGGCCATTATCGACCACAACTTCCTGGTCAACCCAGTTTGCACCCGCGTTTTTCAGGTCCATTTGCAAGGACGGATACGAAGTCAATGTGCGGCCACGGGCAACACCTGCATCAATCAACATCCATGGGGCATGGCAGATAGCTGCTACAGGTTTACCTGCATCAAAAAAGGCGCGTACAAAGCGCTGTGCCTGTTCATTACGGCGCAGATGATCAGGGTTCATCACGCCACCCGGCAGCAGCAAAGCGTCATAATTTTCAGCCTGCGCCTTATCCAGGCTGACTTCCACCGGGAATTCCTCACCCCAATCAGTATGATCCCATCCTTTTACCTTATCCCGCCGTGGAGAGACAATATGTGTTTGCGCACCAGCCTGCTCCAATGCTTCTCTGGGTCGGGTCAGTTCTTCCTGCTCAAAACCATTTTCGACCAGGATAGCAATCTTTTTTCCACGCAGTTCATCGGCCATGATCAACCTCCTTAAACTCTTGGCTTTTGACTCTAACAAAGCATCACAAGCCGCAAAATGGGTCAATAGAAGTATCCCATCCCACCCTGATGGACTAGGTCGAGCTAAGGGCTGGCAGACACCAAAAGGGTGGAAAACACTGCTGGAGCCAATTTTTGTAAGAGACTTTAAGGCAACTGAAATCCCCTTTCTGTCTCATACACTGCTTCTCGCGAAACGCTATATTGATAAAGATGTGTAGACATAAATGCACGGATTCGTAGTATTGTAAGCGAGGAGATATTCTAATGAGACGTATCATTGTGTTTCTGTTAATACTGATGCTGACAGCAGGATTGCTGCTGCCTGTCACCGCACAGGAAGAGACAGAGACCCCCGACCCAGAAGTTACTCCAGAAGTTACTCAGGAAGCCACCCCAACCGAAGAACCAACAGATGAAGCTACCGAAGAACCAATCGATCAGGAACAACAGCCGGAAGTAACTGAAGAGGCTACCGAGGAAGTCCCTCCGCTGACCGATGTGGCAGAACCCCAGACTACAGTACGCTTCCGCATTGCGCATCTTGTTTCGGATGGCCCACCCATCGTGACCTATATTAACGGCATCTCCAGCAATATCCAGTTGCTTGCCTATCCTGATATCTCAGGTTGGGTCGAATTCCCAGGTGAATCAATTCAACTGGCCTTTGTGCCCCAGGGCGGCGCGCAGAGCCAGGCTATTGGCAGCCCCATTACCCTAAGTGCAGGCACTGGCTTCAATACCATCGTATTAGTGGGTTCGGCCCAGGGTGGTAGTGTCCAGTCAGTACGCCTGAGCGAACAGGTCGCTAATCTATCGCAGGACTGTGCACGGGTTACGATACTTCATGCTATTGAAGGCGCTCCCGCTGTGGATCTCGTACTCGATGATGGCACTGTAATTGCTTCCGGCGTGGGTTTCCCCAGCGCAGCAGGTGGCGGCCAGTCTCAGGCAGGCAACCAGCAGGAAAATAATAATCTCAACGATCTCTTTGCAGGCTGTGTCGATGCAGAGACAGCGCAGGCCGCCAGCGTGATAGACTGCCAGGCGCTGCCTGTGGGTGGTACGACCACTACGACCAATCAGCAGAATCAGAATCAGACCCCTGTCGCCACTGCCACTCAGCAAACCACTGAACAGCAGGATACCGATACCGAGCAGACTAATCAGCAGGATACCGATACCGAACAGACTAATCAGCAAGGTACCGATACCCAGCAGACACAAACCAGCCAGGTCGCCCAGGGCATGGGCCAGACCTTTGCTAATTGCGGCTACACCTTTGATGTTCCCGCTGGGACATACAACCTACAGGTGAATGCGGCCGGTACACAGGATGTTCTGCTCAACCTGGGTCAGAACCTGTTTACACCAGGTACGCATTTCTTTATCGCGGTAATCGGCTCACCAGAAGCGCCTGATGTGTTCACCTACAGTCTCGACAGCGCACTCCTGAGTGGTTTCACCGGCGAGGGCCAGCCACCGGCAGAGGCCACACCAGAACCGCAGGATGATGTTGGTGACGACCAGGAACAGGACGACGCTGGTGATGATGAAGAAGACGATGAAGAAGATGACCAGCCCGACGACGATCCTGAAGAAACCCCCGAAGCGACTGAAGAACCTGAAAACAATGGTTAATCACCATCAGCCGCTCCGCTAAGGCAAAGCAAAAGCAGGGTTTTTATTTCAACCCTGCTTTTTTGTGGATTTTACCGCGGTTATTCAGTAATCAGAGACCGCAGATAACGCACACTCTGGGCTGCCCATGCCTGCTCTTTGGCGACAGTGGCGGCCATTGTCGCCTCCGGTTCAGGCCACAACTCCAGAATGGCATTAAAACTACAGCCATAACCATGCAGCATCTCCAGAAGCCAGGGGATATTCAGCATCCCCTCTCCAGCGGGCATCCCCGTCAGTGCAAAGCCCATGTTATGATCCAGCCGCTTGACGATAAATTCCTTCAGGTGCAAATTCACTACATAAGGCCCCAGCGCTGTGACCACGACTTCTGGCCCTTCCAGCGCGCCAAACGAATTTACGGTATCCAGACAAATTCCGACTTGTGGGCTGTTGAGCGTGGCCATCATATCGGCCAGCGTGCGCGCTTTAAAACGGTCATGATTTTCAACGGCCAGCACCACCCCGGCAGCTTCCAGCGCGGGCAAGGCAGCCTTAATCAAGCCAATGATCTCCGTGGGTTCAGGATGATGCTGTGGGGTGTCCACCACCACCCGCAGCAGAGACGATCCCATCTCCCGCGCAATGGCGATATACTGCTGTAAATGATCATTGTGGATACCGCGTGTACCTGCTTCAATGGCTATTCCATGTGCTTCCGCATCCCGGCGCAGCGCCGCCCGCTCACCGGTACTCAGCATATGCAGCGGCAGATTATCGGCGATCTGTACCCGCTTCAGCCCCAGTTCGTTCGCAAAACGCACCAGCCCAAAAACATCTAAAGGCTTTTCCGGCGGCTCGTATCCTGCAATTCCAATCGCCCACGCACAGGCGTAACTTCCCAGGCCAAGCTGCATAATCATCTATCCCCTGAAAGCTTTGGCGCAATACTTCCTGTCAATCAGACTAACCCATGAAATTAAACAGATACCCTGCCGTCCCGAATCGCCCCGAAAAAATCTGCGCCCCCATTCTGTCCACCCTTGAGGGTAATTTCCAGGCCATCCATGCCTGATAATTCAGAGTGAGCACGACACAGGGGCGCACCCGGCGCGACGGGGAAACAGACTTCCAGCGCATAAATCCCCAACTGCTGCGCCGTATAACCAGAGGTATCACCCCCGGCGACACAGACTCGCCGCAACCCGGTGCGTTCCAGCAGTGCTTTGAGGATAAGCCCCTGCTGCGTACC
>JBGSXK010000766.1:0-5846 GCA_041751455.1 Anaerolineae bacterium | reverse complement strand
GGCGTTGATGCTGAAACCCTCGAAAGCGGCCAGTTCCAGGCCATACTCATGCATATAACGGCGCATGAGCAAGGCAGCCAGGGCGGGCAGGGTGGCGCCTTGCGCCGCCTCAAAATCAGCATCCAGGCTGGCATTACGGGCCATCACTCCCGCAGCAGCAATGCTATCCGTCATTTTTTCAATCCCCACAACTACTGCTGTCTCTACCGCACCCGCTGTGACAGCGAGATAAGCGGTGCGCAGCGCCGCACCGCCTGATGCGCCTGCTGCCTCAATAGTAAATGTTTCCACGCCGTTCAAACCGACGTAATCGGCCATCAGTGCACCCAGTTGTAACTGGCTGCTGGCGGTGCCGCCATAAGCATTTGCAACATAGAGCGCTTCCGTATGGGGTGAACCCGCGTTTTCCAGCGCTGCTGTAATGGCTTCTGCTGCCAGGACGCGCAGGCTTTTATCCCAATGTTCGCCCACCGGAGTACGTCCCACGCCGATAATTGCGACCTTCTGCATAGGATTAGTCCTTGAGCTTGCCGCGATAGCGGACATAAGTAGCATAGTCGATCACGATACGGCGGCTGATGTAATCGCGGGTTTTCGGCGCGCGATCGCGCACTTCGTGGATTTTATCAGTGACGACCAGCTCAAACGCATCTGATCCAGCACCGCTGCCATAGCTCACCATTAATATGCGGTCACCGGGTTGTGCGATATCCAGGATCGCTGTCAGGCCGATCATGCACGAGCCGGAATAGGTATTGCCGATATCGTTTGCCAGCAGGCCGGGCGCAATCTGGGTGTCGGTGAAGCCCAGGCTGGCTGCTGCGCGACTGGGAAACTTGACATTAGGTTGGTGAAAGACCACATATGTGTAATCGCTGGCCTGGGTGCCCATCATTTCCATCAGCGCCGCGGCTGCTGACATGACATGATGGAAATAGGCAGGTTCCCCCGTGAACCGATCACCGTGACTGGGGTAGGACTGCTCTGCCCGTCGCCAGAAATCCGGCGTATCGGTTACGTAGCTGTAGCTGCCCTGATAGATAGCACATGATTCTTCTGCCGGGCCGAGCAAAAACGCCGCACCACCAGAGGCAGCGGTATATTCGAGGGCATCACCGGGGCGACCCTGGGCAGTGTCCATGCCGATACTCAGAGCATACTTGCCCATGCCGCTGCCGATCAAACCGATAGAAGCCTGCACCGCTTCGGTGCCTGCTTTACAGGCGAATTCCCAATCGGCGGCCTGAATGCTGGGGGACGCACCAATGCTTTCCGCGACAATGGTGCTGGAGGGCTTCACCGCATAGGGGTGACTTTCGCTGCCTACCCATACTGCGCGAATCTGCTGTGGGTCGATGCCCGCGCGGGCAATGGCATTGCGGGCGGCTTCCACAGACATGGTAATCACGTCTTCGTCCAGCCCGGCAACCGCCTTTTCCTTCACCGGGCTGCCGCCCAGCCCGTTTGTCCACACGCGGGCGATCTCCACGCCCGGCAAACGGTACTGCGGCACGTATGCGCCATAACCGACAAGGCCAACCTGCCTGTCCGGGCGCATGAGATTGATCTGAAGGGGATTAGTTCCGTTGAATGACATAGACTAAACCTTGTTAACCTTTCGTCTTCGTATAGTGATATACACCACGACCATAACCAAATAGAGAGGTGTGCTTATCGCAATTCCAACTCGCAACACTCCTAGCCCTGATGGCCCCCAATCCTGGTCCGGCCATAAGAGTGGCCCGAAAAAAGAACTACAGGAACACAAAATGAAATAACCACAGACCGCACCTGCTATAGCCAAGAGACGCAACAAGGCATGGCCGATAGACAAACTTAAGTTCCCCGTAGTTCGCTGACCAGCACTTTGGCACGTTCCAGGCGGATGTTACCTTCTTCGATCATCGTCTGCACCACGCGTGTAATCATCTCGCTGCTTGCGCCCGCCGCGATGGCGATCTGCCGGGCGTGAAGGCTCATGTGTCCACGCTGGATGCCTTCGGTCGCCAGTGCTTTCATCGCGGCAAGGTTCTGTGCCAGCCCGACAGCAGCAATAATTTCAGCAAGCTGCTGTGCGCTCTGCAAGCCCAGAATCTTGAGCGCGATCTGTGCAGTGGGGTGGACGCGCGTTGCCCCGCCTACAGTACCCACTGCTAATGGCAGTTCAATCGCGCCGTGCAGATTGCCCTGGTCGTCCTGCCACCACTGCGTGAGGCTGGTATAGATGCCATCCCGCGCGGCGTAGGCATGCGCCCCGGCTTCAATCGCGCGCCAGTCGTTGCCGGTTGCCATCACTACCGCGTCAATGCCATTCATGATGCCTTTGTTATGAGTGGCGGCGCGGTAAGGATCAACTTCGGCAAAAATGCCTGCCTCGACAATTGCACGGGCGACTGCATGACCGTCCAGTGTTTCTGTGGCCAGTTCTGCCGCCGGGATCATGCCCTGCGCCCTGGCTTTACGCTGGTCGCTCAGGTTGCTGAGGATGCGCAGGTTGACGCGCCCCCCACTGATCTCCTCAATGAGTGGCGCGATATGCTCAACAGCCGTATTGATGGCATTCGCGCCCATCGCGTCACGGCAGTCATAAAAGAGATGGACGACCAGCATGGGGCCGATAGGTGTCTGCGGGAAGGGACGCACCTGTAAATCGCGCGCGCCCCCACCGCGCTTGACAATGCTCCCACCGACGATATCTGCCTCCGCCAGCAGACGCTGGCGCTGCGCCATGATCGCGCCGGCCGCTACATACAGATCGGGCAAATCCATCACCTGAATCTGGCCGATCATGATTGGATCGTCGCTGGAGGTGGCAAAGCCCCCCCCGGCGCGGAAGAGGCGCGCGGCGTTGCTCACGGCCGCCACCACCGATGGCTCTTCAATCACCATTGGCACGAGGTAATCCTCACCGTTGATCAGGAAGTTCGTGGCGACCCCAAGCGGCAGTGGGTAGATACCAACAGCATTCTCGATCATGTGATCGGCCTGCTGCGCGTTGAGGCCGCCCATGCCCAGCAGAATAGCCTGCTCCTGCGGCGAGAGGTCCGCCCATTGGGCGACTACGGCGGCGCGTTCCGCCAGCGAGCGCTTGTAAAAACCGGGTATGCGTGAAGTATGTTCTGTGTTCATGCCGCTCACTATAGCAGGCGTCAGCTTTCAAAAACTATCAAAGTGGTGAAAAAAGGCACAAGCCTGGCGGGTATGTGTGCTGCTTACGGGGGGCATACAATGCGAGACGATACGCATGTAGGCGTGGGCGGCGATAGAGGATAAATCCCCACTGTGATTCCGGTGGCAGGGTCAGCGCGCCTGCCCAGGCGATTTCATCATTCAGGCGCAGTACCGCTGCTTCTGGCTGTGGATAATGCAGATAGAGCTTGTTTTCTGCGCCGGAACGCAGGTGCATGAACGGCTGCCAGCGGGGTTGAGCCTCCTCGGTAACGGAGAAATACCCCTGATTATCCACCAGAAAATGCAGTTGTCCGGTGGCCGTTTCCAGCCAGATGCCCCAGGCGGACTCCTGTGTACCGTGATTGGCCGTGGTGAGTTCAAGCGTGAACGTGCCTTCGGGTCGTGCGGGCAGGCCTGTGTGGAGTATCATTTCCCCATGCTGGCGCAGCAGCGCCCACGAGGCTGGCGCGTATGCTTCGGCTATCAGGTGACCGGCGCGGGGTGGGTCAGCCAGCCCCAACGTCAGCAGGGCTGCTAATATGCCGAGGAAGAGCAGGGTCAAAATGAATATGGTCGCTGCCAGCCGCCAGTATTTTTGCGGTATGATTGCGTCATCAGAAGCCAAATAATCTGGGTCTGTAATGCGATTAACTTTCATCTTATTGATGTTTTTGAGTGTGAGCCTGCCATCACTGCCGCTCCATACACAAACCCCAACCGCACCTGAGCCGCTGGTTTCGGATGGCACGCTGCGGCGGATTCGTGTGCCCATTCTGATGTATCATTATGTCAGCCCACTGCCCGAAGATGCTGACGACATTCGCACCGACCTGACGGTGGAGCCAGAACTTTTCGCCGGGCATCTGCAATATTTAAAGGATGAAGGCTATTCGACAATTTCGCTTTACGCCTTGCATGACGCGCTTTTGACAGGCAGTTCGCTGCCAGACAAGCCGGTGGTTCTGACCTTTGATGATGGTTATCTTGACCATTACACGTATGTGTTCCCGCTGCTGCAAGCATATGACTTTACAGGCACATTTTTCGTCATTACGGGGCTGCTGGATGCTAATCATCCGCAGTATATCACCTGGGAACAGGTTCAGGAAATGGCAGCGGCTGGGATGAGCATGGAGGGACATACGAAAACCCATCGTGAGCTGGACGGGCGAGACTATGATTTTTTGATTTATGAAATACTGGGCAGTCAACAAAGTCTGGCTGCTCATACTGGGCAAACCCCCCAGATGTTCTCTTATCCGGCAGGGCGTTATGACGCGGAGACGCTGCGTGTGGCAGGGGAGGTAGGTCTATGGCGTGCTGTAACCACACAACCGGGTATGATGCATACGACTGATAACTGGCTGGAAGTAGCACGAGTTCGGGTGCATGGTGCAACCAACATCAGCGGATTGGCGTATTTATTGCGAGGGACATGGTTGGAAAATTAAAACCCGCCCTGGAGAGCGGGTGGTATCAGGCGCAATGAATTATCTTAATCGGGCAGGATTCTTGTGCCCATAAAATAGTCTAGCCACACCATATACAATAGCACCAGCGGCAGTGCAGTGGTAGCAAAGTAGATGATCCCATATTCTCCAATTGTGACGGGAACAGATTGTACTGGCGTGATGATGGGCGGCAGCGACAGGAAGGGCAGGATTGAAAAGCCAACAGTGATAATAAGCAGGGCAGTTAAAAAACCCAGAACCCCTGAAACAACCCAGACGACAATACGACGTACAGTGAGTGAGGACATAACAAGCGATCTCCTGCTGCGCTTCAAAAGCGGTTGAACAGCCTGAGATTGTAACCTGAAGAGGGGATAATGTGCAAGTAAAGATTTTCACAAACCTGCCTTTTTTCATGGTGGATCTTTCAAAAAATTGTTAAACTTATAAAAGATCAAGGGTATTTCTGGAATGGGTTCAATAGAGTAGGCATATCTGTATTGGAAAGAAACGCAACTCCACAGTAGTATTCACGTTTACTATGTAGAGAAGCAATACAATGCGTTTTTCCATTATGGCCTGGTAAAACGCACCGATGTTCAATTGAAAGGGGGCCAGGTACATGGCTGATTTGTTTGACAAAATAGCGACCGATACCTTCATCAAGCGGGCGCAAGAGGCCAATAGCGCAGGCATTTATCCCTATTTCCGCGCTTTGAGTGATTCGGAGGGGACGACTGCCATCTTTGAAGGTAAAGAGGTCGTCATGATCGGCTCTAATAATTACCTGGGGCTGACTACAGACCCGCGTGTGCGCCAGGCAGCGATTAAAGCGATTGAGCATTATGGCACCAGCGTCACCGGTTCACGTTTTTTGAATGGCACACTGGAACTGCACCTGGAACTTGACCGGCGGTTAGCGCGCTTTGTGGGCAAAGAAGCAGCGCTGGTTTTTCCCACCGGCTACCAGACGAATGTCGGAACGATCACGGCGCTGGTGCAGAAGAACGATTTTGTGATTGTGGATAAAGACGATCACGCCAGTATTATCGATGGGTGCTTGATGTGTCGGGGCGAAATGAAGCGCTTCCGTCATAATGATGTCAGCAGCCTGGATGATGTCCTGCGTAAACTGCCGGAAGATGCCGGCAAGCTGGTGGTGGTGGATGGTGTCTACAGCATGGGGGGTGATATTGCCCCGCTGGCTGAGGTAGTGGAAATCTG
>JBGSXK010000765.1:0-4406 GCA_041751455.1 Anaerolineae bacterium | reverse complement strand
AAGGGATATAGCTCCAATGCTTTCTTATGTAAGAACCCCCAACCTTGAGAGATTGGAGGCTCTGCAACACCTTCGTACCGTCCGCAAAGCGGAAACAAGAGGATTAGAAGGTATTACGGTTGAAGATGTAGAAGCGCTCATTTACTCGTCGTAATTGCGTCTTGCTACGTTCAGATAGTTCTGACCCATCGTGAACATAGAAGTAGCCTCGTTCCCACTCGCCCCACCTATTTAGGGTAATTACCAGGATATAAATCGTTTCACCAACTTCGGTTACTCTTGTTCCTTCCTCATAAATTGCTAAGATGCCGTCAATTCTTGAGGCGACTTCGTCACGTTCCGCTCTTGTTTGGTCTGGTGACGTAGTAGCCCATTTCTCCAGATAAGGTTCGACCTGCTCAATTAGCTCAGGCGCAGGCGCAAATCGCTCCTCATGTGAATGGAATAGAGGCGCACCACAACCCGGTAGAAGATACACCACCGCACAAGCCAATAGTACGAGCTTTTTCATTTCCCTACTTCTCTTCGATCACTGAACAAAATTACCTGCTCTTGCGGCTTCATCGTTCAGTCTTTCAGATTAACACAATCCGATACAAGTATAGAAAGCTGTTATTGGGTAACGTCCGACGCATTTGTGATGACAATCTGGGAGTTGAGGCAAACACAATCCACTTGGATCAACAGCGTTGACAACTTGCCCCTCAACATACATATACCCATTCAGGCTCATCGGCCTTCCGGGGTCGCCTTCAAAGGGATCGAGGGAGGGGAAGATGCTCAGGCTTGGCGCGTAGTGGCGCGCGCAGGTAGAGCAGCCGTTCGCGCCGGTCTGCTCACCTGTGAAGCCGAAACTAGTCCCCGCTGCCGCCGAACAGCACCGTCAGCAGTGTGATGCCCGACAGCCCATAGCCGATGACCGCGATCACCATTTCCCCATTGACATACATCAGGGTGGAACTCACCAGCAGGCTGCCGAAGATGACCGCCCGCGTGGTTAAACGGGACTGATTTTCAATTTTCCACAATTGGCGCTGGAGCTTGTTCCCGGCTTCGACCTGCACTTTTACGCTGCCGCTTTCCAGCCGTTGCAGCAGCGCATTCTGCCCCGCGTTAGGATCCAGCGCACGCTGAACCAATGTCTGGCCAATTTCCAGAAGCGCCTGTGCCCCGTTCCCCCGTAAAATACTGTCGAGTGGTGCAATGCCTGTGCCCGTTTCGACAAGGCTCTGCTGGATGAGCGCCTGAGTGTGGTTTTGCAGCTCATGCCAGGGGTTAAATGCCGGGTCGAGACTGGTACACATGCCACTGAGGATGCCAATCGCACGGCCCAGGTAGATAAAGTCCTGGGGGACATAGAAGGGCATATCGTAGAGCAGGTCATTAAATTCCCCGGCCAGCTCGGCCATGCTGTCAAAATCCGCATCACGGATTTCAGCCATGCTCAAACCCCACACCTGATTAAAGGCCAGCACTGCCGCCTCTTCAATGCGTTCCATATCCGCACCGGGCAGGATAAAGCCCAGTTCGGCATAGCTTTGCACGAGCTTGCGCGGGTTACGGGTAAGCACCGCGCCCAGGGTATTGACCAGCCCGGCGGTGATCTTCGGTGTGAGGGAACCGGTCATACCAAAGTCAATAAAGATCAGGTAGAAGGGCCGCACCTGAGAGCCAAAACTGGCCTTTTCATCCTCGACAGGCAGCGGATAGACGAACAGATTACCGGGATGCGGGTCGGCATGGAAGAAGCGATCCTCAAAAATCTGCTTGAGGTAGGTTTTCATCAGGCGATCCGCGACTTCTTTACGCTGGATACCGGCGGCATCCAACGCCGCGTAATCGTTGATTTTGATGGTCGTTACGTCCTCGATGGTCAGCACGCGATTGGTGGAGTGTTCGAGGTAGACATGCGGGACATAAACCCCCATGTCATCCTTAAACATCTGTGCGAAGCGAATGGCATTGATCGCTTCCTGCTGGTAGGACAGTTCTTCCAGCAGCACGCGCCCAAACTCCTCGACCAGTGCGCGGGTATCGGCGCGGCGGTTGACAAAGCGGAACCACATCGCTACACGGGCGATGATGCGCAGTGCGGCCAGATCGGTATAGCAGATTTTATCAATACCGGGGCGCTGGACTTTGACCACGACTTTATCGCCATTAAGCAGGCGGGCGCGGTGAACCTGCCCCAGCGAAGCCGCCGCGACAGGCTGGTCATCGAGCCACTGATAACGGGTGCTGATCGCGCCGAGTTCAGCTTCCAGCACCGTGCGAATTCTGGCAAATGGAACACTGGGTACTTCGTCCTGCAGCCCGGCGAGTTCTTCCAGAATTTCCGGCGGCAGCACATCGAAGCGGGTGGAGATAAACTGGCCGAGTTTAATCATCAGCCCGCCCATCGCTACCGCGTAATTACGAAACTCGCGGGCATAAGCCTGCCAGCGGCGTATATTGGTGCGCTCGATGTAATCGGCCATGCCCAGCCAGTGCTCGACAAAGTAATACCAGAACAGCAGCCTTACCAACAGCCAGCTCGCCCACAGCAGTGACCGGAAAAAGCGCACTTGCAGGCGCAGTGAACGTCCGCGTGGGGGGCGCTGTTCTTCAATTTGCGGCAGGGGCATATCATCCGGCATTTGCTGCACGGGCTGCATGACCGGCGTGATCTGCTGCCTGGAGGTCTCCATATTCAGGCGCTGCTCCGGGTACTCGTGGAGTGCTGCCTCAGGAGGTGTGCTGCTTCGTCCGTTCGGTGGTGAAACGGATGCGGAGGGTGGCCTGGTCGAATTTTGCATCAGCGATTTCCAAATCCCATAGAGCATACGGTAAAACGATATTACGGCGGTAAGGGCCGACGCGCAGTGTCAGTTCATCGCGCGAACGGTAAATATCGAGGTCGTCCTTGCGGGCAAAGGGCAGCGGCACGATCAGGCTGTAAGTACCGTTTTCATCGGTTTCGATGCTGTGTGTCTTGCCATCGAACAGCTTTTGCGCCGGGTTGGTGTCGCCATACAGCGCCTGCCCCAGTTGGCGCAGCGTGTCCAGCCCGCCCACTTCCTGACTGAACAGGGGCGATTTGAGCAGTGGCAGCTCACCAAAAGCCTCGCCAATCAGCTCCAGATTTTTCTTCTGGTTATCCTTTGCCATTGCAAAGTAGGGGTCGGTCACTTCGTCGGGGATGATGCGGTTGCAGAGAATGGCATCCGTCGCGTAACCATACAGGTTAAGGTAAGTATAGGTACGCTGTGTTTCCTTGATGACCATTTTCTCCGGGTTAACGACCAGCCGCATACTGCTGATTTCCGGGTCGGCCAGCAGGTCACGCACTTTGTCCAGTGTCTTGAAAAGGTCCTGCACCTGTTCCCAGGCATCTTCATCGGGGATGTTATCGCCACGATTAAACATCTTGCCGATAGGCCGCAGTATTTTGGCCGCGCCGCGTGTCAGCGTCAGAATACGCTCGAACCACCAGCGGGTGACATCCGGCAGGCTGAGCAGGCGCAGCGTTTCGGCAGTGGGGGCGGCATCCACCACCAGCACATCGAAATCACCGTCCTCGACATATTTATTAATCCACAGCAGGTGTGCGCCTTCTTCCAGGCCGGGCAGGATGGTCACTTCCTCGGCCACAATGTCCTGCACCCCCTGGCGGCTGAACAGGGCGACCATGTACTTCTGCACCCGTCCCCAGTATTTGTCCATCGAATAGCGGGCATCCACTTCCTGCGCCCACAGATTTGGGTAAATTTCCAGCGGCTCCGGGCCGATCTCTTTTTGCAGCGAGTCGCCCAGGCTGTGTGCCGTGTCCGTGCTGATGACAATCGTCTTCAGCCCCATCTCGGCGCAGCGCAGCGCGGTAGCGGCGGAAATACTGGTTTTTCCCACACCGCCTTTGCCTGTGTGAACGATAATTCTCATCGCGTTCTTTATCCTCTATAGTCCCATGTCTGATTATACATCCAGCACCGCGTGCTATAACGGTCATCTCTTATACGTATAATATGTGGGGAAAGTGGTAGGGCATGGTGAGAATTTACGCGCTTCTAACAGTCACAGCGGGTAAAGCAGGCCATACCCTGTCAGGTTTCCACGGGGCGGCTGCCGTCCTTGCTCCAATCTTTCCATGAGCCATCGTAGAGTGCGACGTTCTCGATCCCTGCCAGCTTCAGCGCAAACAGCCCCAGGCTGCCAGAGACGCCCGCATTGCAGTACGTGACAATTTCGCCTGTACGATCCACCAGTCCATCCTCTGCGAACTGCTGACGCAGGGTTTCTGGCGCGACAAAGGTATCATCGGCATTGTAGAGTTTGGCCGCCGGGTGATTGAGCGCGCCGGGGATGTGTGCTTGCAGGTAGTCATCATAATGATTGAAATAATGTGGCGGTGGCTCAGTGGCTGGCAGAAC
>JBGSXK010000764.1:0-4601 GCA_041751455.1 Anaerolineae bacterium | reverse complement strand
TTGCCAACATTTACCTACCCGCCGGAGGCAGCAGCATTTGTGCCAACACAACAAACTGAAGAAGACGAGCTATCGCCAACACCCAGCCCCGACTTTCTCCCAATACCAGAGGATGTACCCCCCATTGCACCTATACTGGTGCTGGGTGGTTTAGGATTGGTGGGGCTGGTGATCAGCTCACTGCGACGGTAATTGTGGCTAATGGCTGCAACTGCTGCAACCGCCCGCTTGTGCTGTTTCTTCTTCGTTGCCAGACTTGAAAGAATGTCCGCAACCGCAGGATGAAACGGCATTGGGGTTGTCAATACGGAAACCCCCGCCCATCAGGCTGTCGATGAAATCAATCGTCGCGCCACGCAGGTACATCAGGCTGGTGGGGTCTACAATCAGACGCACATCGTCTACCGCGACCACCTCGTCAAAGTCCTGGGGTTGTTCTTCAAAAGCCATGCCGTACTGCATTCCAGAGCAGCCCCCACCCGACACAAATACACGTAAAGCATGATTAGGAATCTGGCGTTGCTCGAGCAGGTTACGGATGACATTGACCGCTGCCGGGGTGACAGTCATAACAGGCGCATCAACCTGGACATTGGTGTATTCATTAACAGCCATAAATGTTCTCCTTAGGGAATACTTTTACAGGTGGATTTTAGCATATTCCAGAATGACCGTCAATTTAACAGACATTCATCTACTTAATTGGACTTATGTTTACCGGGGATAATATAGGCACAGGAATTGTCACCTGCAAGCACATGCCGGAAACGCCGTGGCACGACTCCTAATAGGGAAGATACGAGCCGCATATCCATATCACATAAGTGATGGTCTTTTTCAGCAAGATAGTGATAAGGACAGTTGCTGGTATAGAGTATAAAGTCCTCGTTTTCGGTTTCCCAATGCGCATTATAGCCCTGTTGATTCAGGTAATTTACGGCCATTTCCAGCCGTTTCTCCAGGGGGACATCAGGAATGCCCGCGTCATGTGCCATGCGATCTGCCACATCTTCCAGAATGACATTGATCTCCTGCGTGGGCAGCCGACTGTGTAAGGTTTGCAGCAGATTATCTGCCAGATAACGATAATTTGTCGGGGCCTGGCCGATAGCTTTCTCCGTCAGTGTATAGACATGCTGCGGCCGTCCCGGCGTGCTGCGGTGCCGCATTTGTGGCGAGGTAATAAGATTGTCACTTTGCAGGCGAGTGAGATGATGACGTACCGTGACAGCGGTAATTTCTTTTCCTCTGCGTTTTTGCAATTCAGCAACAATGTCATCGACTGTCGCCTCTCCATGCTCTTTTAGAATGTCGAGGATATGTCGCCGGGTTTGCTGCATGGCACACTTCCCTCATCTTACACGAATAATGCTTGTGAATATCTTCAAAAAGTTTATCATCTCCGGTAAGTTTTTGTCAAACGAGTTGACTAGCCCCTCATGATTATGTTAGGATTTCTGGTTAAATAACGAGGGTTTCTCCAAAAGCGTGGAGCAATTCCGCGTTTTTATTTTAGGAAGGATCATGCATCTTGGCAGGCATAGTCGTGGCGTTCCAGGGTGTCCTGGGCGCGAATTCCGAGCAGGCTATCCGTCAGCACTTTGGTAACGGGGTCGATGTTTACCCATGTCGCAGTTTGAGTGATCTATTTGAGGTGATTTATAGCGAACAGGTGACTTATGGACTGCTCCCGGTAGAAAACGCACAGGCAGGCGCGGTGAGCAAAGCTTATGAGTTATTGATGGATTCTGATCTGCGTATTCAGGCCGATGTGATTTTGCACGTCCATCATGCACTGATGGCTCCGCAGGGCACCCGCAGTAAAGACTTGAAATATGTCCGGTCACACCCTCAGGCACTTGCCCAATGTGAGCAGTACCTTAAGCGCAATAATCTGGAAGGTATCCCCTGGCATGACACGGCTGGAGCAGCACGTGATCTGGCAGAGGAGCCGATGCCGGATACAGGAGCCATCGCCAGCGAGCTGGCCGGGAAATTATATAATCTGGAAATCCTGGAAACGAAAATTGAAGATGTCCCCTATAACTTTACCCGCTTTTTTGTGCTGGGGCATGATGATCCACCGATAGGGGAATATAACAAAACCTCGATTGTCTTTGCGACTCGTCATAAACCTGCCGCGCTCTATGAGTGCCTGGGTGAATTTGCATCGCGTGGCCTAAATTTAACTAAGATTGAATCGCGGCCACGGCGCAACCGTCCCTGGGAGCCAGTTTTCTATATGGACTTTGAAGGGCACTGGCAGGACCCAAAATGTCAGGAGGCACTTTCGCGGTTACTGCAACGCGCTTCATTTGTCAAAATGCTGGGGTCGTACCCGGCCGTCAAGACCGGGCGTGAATCGGTAGGAATTTGATAGGGAGAATAACATGCAAAAGCTTAATGTTGCGGTGTTAGGCGCAACGGGAGCTGTGGGGCAGCGCTTTATTCAGCTTCTGGAAAATCACCCCTGGTTCAAAGTCAGCGAAGTTATTGGATCGAGTCGGAGTGCGGGGCGGCCCTATGGTGAGATCACCCATTGGGTGCTGGATGGCAGCCCTCCAGCCAGCGTGATGAATCTTACTGTAAAAGCGCTCAATGAACCCCTGGACTCACTGCTGGTCTTTTCAGCGCTGCCTAAAGAGGCGGCTGATCCTATCGAAATAGACTTAGCGGCTGCCGGGCATGTCGTCTGCACCAATGCCTCACTTAACCGCATGGTGGAGGATGTGCCGCTGCTGCTGCCAGAGGTGAACGCCGACCATATAGGGCTTATTGATATCCAGCGCCATAAGCGGGGCTGGACTACGGGCGCACTGGTGGCAAACTCCAACTGTACTGTGATGCCGGTCGTCATGGCACTGGCACCACTGCGCCAATATGGCATTGGCAAGATTCATATGGTGAGTATGCAGGCGATCAGCGGGGCAGGGTATCCGGGGGTGGCCTCACTTGATATCCTTGATAATGTGATACCTTACGTGAGTGGTGATGAGCAGAAGATGGAAACCGAGTCACTGAGGATGCTGGGCTACTTCAATGGACAGGGTATTGACTGGCTGGAAGCTGCCGTTGGCGCAACCTGCACCCGTGTCGCAGTCGTTGATGGGCATCTGGTCAATCTATCTGTAGAACTGCGTGAGAAGCCTTCTATTCCTGAAATCATCGCTACATGGCAGGACTTCAGGGCCGAAGATTTTGTAGCGCAGCTTCCCAGCGCGCCGCAGCAACCCGTGCAGTATTTACCACAAATTGATCGACCGCAAATTCGTCGGGATCGCAATGCCGGTAATGGTATGGCGACTTCGGTTGGGCGGCTGCGGGAGTGCCCTATTCTGGATTACAAGTTCGCGGCACTGGCGCACAATACAATACGTGGCGCGGCAGGTTGCAGTATTCTCAATGCTGAGTTATTGGCGGTGCAGGGCTACCTGGCTGGATTTCACCCAGAGGAAGTGATTACAAAAGCTCAGATGGCTTAATCCCGACACCAGTATGTCAAATCCCGTCCCAGCAGGTTACTTAAGCGCTGGACTTCTGGCAGAAACGCCTGCTGCAACTGCTGACGCAGTTCTGTGTCCATAGGTGGCGGGCGTTTTTCAACCATATAAGCTGTACGCAGTAAGCCTGCGACCCGTGTTCGTATGGGGGTGGGTATGGCACTGAATACTCTGCCCAAAGGTGAATATTTGATGTTCATGGGAGTGGCACGGAAAAGAATGAGCAGCTTTTGAAGCAGGGAACTACGCACCTGTTTGCTGGCATTGATCACCTCAAACTCCGGCTGGAAATAGGGATCTACACCTAGGAATTTTAGTGTGTTCTGGTAAACATCTGCTGTATTGTGTTTGAAATCATCATAGATAATCACCAGAACATTGTCGCGCCCAAAAACCTCGAAATAACGTTGAACTGGCTCAGTAAAGAGGGTGCGCTTCCAATAAGACAGCGCAATAGGCTGGTTTTCACCCCTATTGTGATCTATTTTCAACGCCTCCCGAAGGGAAGGAGCGGACTCTCGACCAACAGCCCGCCGATGCTGATAGGCTGAATAGACTAACTCCACGGGCGAACGCAGCATAATGATAATCTTTGCCTGTGGTGCAAAGTCTTTTATTTCCTGCGCCGCTTTTTTTGAGATCAGATAGGCAGGAGTAGCTTCACCGATACGACGTGTATTCCCCGCCTCTGCAAACAGGGCGAGGTATTGATCCAAATTATACAGTTTAGCGCGTGGGCCTGTGGTATCTGACGCGAAGAAGTGCGGCTCTTTGACTTCAGACATAAAAATGTCCGGGTGCTGGCGGAGGTATTCATACATGGCGGTTGTGCCACATTTGGGCGCGCCAACAATGAAAAAGTTCGGTCTGGTAGTTGCTCTGTTTTCGTTCATAAGCTCTGGTAAATCGCTTCAAGCTGTTTAGTGACTACCGTTTCACTAAAATGTGTCACACAGTAGGTTCTGATCTTCTCAGACTCGAAACGTGCATAGGTACATCGTAATTCTATCAGGGCTGATGCCAGTTTCGCAGGGTCGCCCGGTGGCACAAGAAGACCATTATCGGGATTAATGATACTTTCAGGGCCGCCGGAGATGGTAG
>JBGSXK010000763.1:0-2231 GCA_041751455.1 Anaerolineae bacterium | reverse complement strand
GGCCCCCGCATCTTGCAGACGGCGAATCATATTGAAATAATCGATCAGCGGCTGGTCATCGGTGTAACCAAGAGCAGTACCTTCAGGGTTAAACGCATTTTCGCCCAGGCTCAGATACAGCCCGCGCCAGAACTGCGGGTCCCACAGGCCGTAAGAAATGGCCCAGATGTCCAGTTCTTCTTTCAGTTGAAGGGCAATTTCTTCAAACTCAGTCCATGTCCACTGTGTCGAGGGAAGTTCCAGCCCTGCACTCTCAAATGCGTCTATGTCTACGATAATTGCAGGGGAATTAGTGCCCAGGCTGAGGCCATAAATCTGACCATCAATCCGTCCACCATCCAACAGTGCATCGTCAATATTGGCCACATCAATGATACCCTCTTCTATAAAGGGGTCGAGCGGGGCCAGCAGGCCGCGATTAGCCCATTCTGAGAGAAAAGCGTAATCATGCTGCATTACACAGGCGATCTGTCCACCTGCTGCCTGAGTATTGACACGCGGCCAATAATCGGTGAAGTTGGAGAACTCGTAAACAATATCGACACTTGGGTTGGCGGCTTCATACATCTCAATAACCTGGATGGTGCGGTCATGTCGGTTTTGCGAACCCCACCAGGTCATCTGAAGCTGAATGGTATCATCCTGGGCATAAGTTGCACTTCCCAGTACCAACAGCACGACCACCAGCAACAAAGAAAAAGGTTGGAATCTATGTTGACTCATCCTGATATAATCCTTTCATAAAATTGATCATAGAGCGGTGGTTCGCGTCCCACCTGAAGATTACTTGACCGGTCAACAAGATTCTATACCATATTTTTTAAAAAATGCAAACACTCCTGCGTATTTATCAGTATTCAGGGGTTTTTGCCTCTTTACATAATTGACGCTATGATATTGAACGGTCAAGTATATTGGTGAAGTATGACGAGTAAAAAAAAGAATATCACGATCCGCGATATTGCAAAGCTGGCGAGTGTTTCTTACCAGACTGTCTCGCTGGTAATTAATGAGAAACCTGGTGTATCGGAAAAAACACGCCGGAAGATTTTGCGTCTAATGGAAGAGATGGATTACCGTCCCAACCGTGCGGCGCAAATGCTGACGACTCACCGCTCCAAAACGCTGGAAATGCTGATTGTCGATGTGACCTATGGGGGACGGTTAGCTGATTCGACCAAAAACGCGGCACGTGCTGCTCGAGAGGCAGGTTACAGCCTGCTGGTTTCGGAGACCAGCTTTGCCGAACTGGCCGAAGCGCTGGAAAGCGCGGAGGCCCGACTCGTGGACGGGGTGATTATGTATGCACCACGCCTGCGCATTTCCGACGATGAGGTGCTGAGGATTTGTAATGGTATTCCGCTGGTAAGGCGGGATTATGTGCCCAATTCGCGTCTTGCCTGGGTTGGGTTTGACCAGGTATATGCTACACGTCTGGCGGTAGAACACTTAATTGGCCTGGGGCACCGTCAAATAGCCTGTATCCCACCTATGCCCGAACTTATCAACGGCTACTGGCGTTACAATGCCTGGAAGAATACGCTGCTTGAGCATGGGCTTGAGCCAGGCCCTTTCTGCGAAGGTGATTATTCGATGCGGAGTGGTTATGAAGCAGCGCATCAGATCGTCGCCAGTGGTCAACCGTTTACGGCATTAGTGGTCGGTACGGATCATATGGCTGTAGGGGCACTGCGCGCACTGCGCGAACATGGCATTCGTATCCCGGAAGATGTCTCGATTGTGGGCTACGATAATACTGAACTCTCGGCTTATACTGAGCCACCGCTGACTACTATCCAGTTTAAGTTTTCCAAGCAGGATGAGCTAGCGGTAAAGTACCTGACCGAACTTATCGCCGACCCGCAGATCGAACTGCATCAACGAGTACTGCTGGCGGATTTAATCATTCGCGAGAGCACAAGGCCATTGATTGATTCACCTTCTTAAAAGAGTTGTCTGTTGTCTATGACTTAAGTGCACCTTTTCTCTACAATTGGCCCCGCAAATTTATACAATCTTCATGATATAATTCCACAACCTATGATGGATAAGTTTCCATGAAACACTGGCGAATCGGATTGCTGGGGGCGGCGGTAAGCATCCTGGCAATCTATTTTATTGCAAGCCGCGTGGATGTATCCCTGCTGCGAGAGGCGTTTTCGCAGGCGCGTTATATCTATCTGCTGCCCACTGCACTGCTGTTGGTAATAGCACTGATTCCCCGTGCGATG
>JBGSXK010000762.1:0-7102 GCA_041751455.1 Anaerolineae bacterium | reverse complement strand
GATCTCGGTTTCCGCGCCGCCGATGATCCCGCCCAGGCTGAGGACTCCGGCCTCATCGCAGACGAGGATGTTGAAGTCCTGCAACTCGCGCTGCACTTCATCGAGTGTTTCCAGCGTCTCGCCGGGCTGTGGCAGGCGGGTGATGATCTTCGGCGCTTTACTGCCCACGCGCGCCCTGAGCCTGTCGTAGTCGAAGGCGTGGAGGGGCTGGCCGATCTCGAAGGTGATGTAATTGGTCACGTCCACGATATTGTTGATGGGGCGCTGATCGACCAGCTTCAAGCGCCACTGCATCCATTCGGGCGCGGGCTGGACGGTGGCACCGCGCAGCAGCGCCAGCGTGAAGCGCGGGTTGAGTTCGGGGACCTGAATCTCGATGCTGACTTCGCCGTCGATGGGCGCACCCTCGGCCAGATAGTCATAGGATGGCTGACGCAGCGGTTTATCCAGCAGCGCGGCGACCTCACGCGCTACACCGAGGATGCTGAAGGTGCGGGCGAGATTGGGTGTCAGCTCGACCTCCAGCAGCACATCGCCCCACACATCCTGCAAGGGTGTACCGGGCGCGGCGGGCTGGCGCGTGAGGTTGTTCACGGGCTGGGTCTGCCACAGGATCACGCCTTCGTGTTCGCCGGAGATACCCAGTTCTTTTTCCGAGCAGACCATGCTGCGATTGGGGATGCCGCGCAGCGGCTTCTCTTTGAGGATCATCCGTTTGGGTGTGTCGCTGTGCCCGTCCCAGACTTCCGCACCTTCGGCAGCGAAGGCTGTCCAGAGCGGTGTGGGCAGCGGCCCCTGGTCTTTATAAGGAAAGAGATTGGGCGCGCCGGTGACACACTGCTCGACCTCACCCGCGCCATAATCCACCAGCGCCAGCACAAGGCGGTCGGCGTTGGGGTGGCTTTTTATTTCACGAATCGCGCCTAGCAGCAGTTTCTCCCGATCCCATACCAGATGGTCGGACTTCGGCCAGCGCACGCCTTCGACACTGTTCTGTGGCACGCCGATATACAGCATCGCGCCGACTTCCAGCCCGGCCAGGGTCAGGCGCTCGGCCAGCAGTTCCGGGGGCACGTCCATATCTACAAATTCTCTCAGCCAGCTTATTGGTACGAGCATGGTTTATCGTCCTCAGTCGTTAAATTGTCGTTGTCAGGTGTCAGGCAACATTATCCTGATGGTGAATAGCTGACCGCTAGAACTGTTCCAGGAAGCGCAGGTCGTTGCCCCAGAAGTAGCGAATATCCTGGATGCCGTGCCGGAGCATGGTGGCGCGCTCTGGCCCCATGCCGAATGCGAAGCCGCTCCACTCGTGGGGGTCGTAGCCGCCGTTGCGCAGCACGACCGGATGCACCATACCGCTGCCCGCGATTTCCAGCCAGCCCGCGTACTTGCAGACACGGCAGCCCTCACCGCCGCACAGGAAGCATTCCACATCCACTTCCATGCTTGGCTCGGTAAAGGGGAAATAGGAGGCACGGAAGCGCACCTTCACGTCATCGCCATACATGCGGCGGGCGAACTCGGTAATGGTGCCCTTCAGGTCGCTCATGCGGATACTGCGGCCAATGGCCAGCCCTTCCACCTGATGGAACTGAATCTCGCTGCGGGCGCTGATCTGCTCGTAGCGGTAGCACATGCCGGGCAGGATCACACGGATGGGCTTGCTGCCGTTCTCGCCTAACTGCTGCATGGCGTGAATCTGGCCTGGCGAAGTCTGGGTGCGCAGGAGTACGCCCGGCTCGGTGGTATAAAAGGTGTCCTGCATATCGCGCGCGGGGTGATGGGGCGGCAGGTTGAGCAACTGGAAGTTGTATTCGTCGGTTTCCACATCACGGCTGCGGAACACCTGAAAGCCCATTTCGGCCCAGACATCAGCATAGAGGCGGAGTGTCTGGGTGGAGGGGTGGAGGCCGCCGGTGGTATGCGCACGTCCGGGCAGGGTGATGTCGATCTCGCCTTCTTCGAGGTCGTGCGCCAGTTCCTGCTCGGCGATCATATTCTCGCGGTAGGCGTAGGCTTCGGCCAGCATGTTCTTGATTTCGTTGGCACGGCGGCCAAAGTCGGCACGTTCCTCGGCAGGGAGCTGGCCGGTGCTGCGCACAAGCTGGGTGACGCTGCCTTTTTTGCCCAGGTATCTGACTTCCCATTCATGCAGGGTCGCGCTGTTGGTGATGGATTCCAACTGCGCGAGGGCTGATTCGTATTGTGTTTCGAGTTGTTGAAGCATGGTTTAGTCCCTGGTCTCCAGTTTCTAGTCACTAGTCTTTAGTCAGGCTTTGAATGAGGCCTGTGAGCATCTTGTGCGCTTCCAGAACCGGATCGCGCAACTGTTGATCGTATGAGCTTACTCCTCAGTACGGACTGACGGCTTAAAACAAAAAACGCCCTCGTCCCCAAAACATCACAGGGACGAGAGCGTCGCATGATCTCCCGCGGTACCACCCTGGTTGGCTGCAAGAATAGCCACAGCCCACCTCATTCATGCCCGATAACGCCGGGCGGGCGGAGCAGACTACTGGCACGGGCGGCAGCCCGACACGTTCACCTGTCAGCTCAAGAGGGAATTTCGCGGCGGCTGGCCGGCCCAGGCTCTCAATCCATGGCCTTCAGGCTCCCTGTCGGCAGCGGAATGCGCGAACTGTCTCTTTCCACGCTTTTATTGTGTATTGATGGGTTATTATGCAGCCTGGGGGCGCGGCCTGTCAAGACCTGAACCATGCTGGTCTTTAAGGGGCTGTTATCACTAATATTCACCCGGTTACATCTCTTGACAACTTTAAAGAACTATGTTAAGTTGGAACGGATTGTGAAAGGTGTAGACCAATATGTCCGATAAAAACAAGCAACTTATAGAGGCAGGAGCCATATACTCCCGGCAGGAAGCCGCTGAAGCGCTGGGCATTAGCCTGAGTACGCTCAAACGCCTTATCAAGAACGGACATTTAAGGGTGAGTAAACCGAATGGTATGCGCCGTGTGTTCATTACTGGTGAGAGCATTTTAGCGATGCTTGACGACACGACTGTGGAGAGGAGCGCCTAGCATGTTGTCCCGTCGGCTGGTTGGTATTTACAACCCAATAGCCTGCTGGCATCTGCGGCTGCTGATGCAGCCTGCGCTCGGACTCTGCCTGGATTCCGGCACCACCCAGCATAGGCATACCCCACGGTATAGCGATTCTGGTGGCCGGAGTATTCTGGCATTCCTTACCGATTCCCTGGTGGGCGGCTTCGACGCGCCTGTGCTGCGCGGCAGCGGCGCGAGCGCCCCCGTGTTCACCGGCCCTGAGGGCCGTCGACGAGTTCGGTCTCACATGCGAAGGTTACGCCCGCCCTGGCGGCGGCCATAACCCGCACAACCCCGTTCCTGAGGAAGGGCGTGAGATCGAAAAAGCATCTCACGCTCTTTTTATTTTCGTCTGGAACCAACTTTTATACAGAGGTGACCAATGGGACAGTCTCACCAGCCGAATCTCCAGCTTCTTTATAATGAAGTTCGCCTCGCCAATCTGTTTCAAGTTCTGGATGAACTGCACACCGCCGCCAGCGATGGGCAGCTCCAGACACTCACAACCCTATCCAGTGCCGAGATTGTCGGATGGCTGAACGAGCTGACGTACACGGCGCAGGAAACGATTGCCGAGATCAGCAATGGGGAGCGGACGACCAATGGCGCGCCGCACCTGCGCCTGGTCAAATAGTGTAACCTGAAATGAAACTTCGTCTGGTGGGAAGGCGTTATGCGCGCAGTGGGTGTTGGCTACGCTTTTCCACCTTTTTTCCACCTTTTTTCCAGCTTTTTCCTAACATTTCCTTAAAAGCATTTTGGACAAATCTGCGATATAATGTGAGGTTGTGAATAATATTTCAATAAGGTACTTCGAGTTTCCTCATGTTGAGGAAGGGTTTTGTTCAGGAGTCGTAATGTCTCAAAGCCGTGTCTTACTCCTTAACGGCAGCACCTGGGAACCCTTATCCGTCATTACCGTGCCTCGAGCTATCAACCTCGTCCTGGCCGGCAAAGCCATTGTTGTGGAACAGAGTGGACAGTTCCTGCGCACAGTGAGGGATAAGTATCCTATTCCTTCGGTGGTTGCCCTGCGCACGTATATTAATGTACCGCGCCGTCGGGCTAACTGGAGCCGAAAAGGGGTGCTGGTGCGTGATAATTACACCTGCATCTATTGCAATGCGAAGCCTGGCACATTACAGGGCGGCAAAGTGCTTGCCAAGAGCGACCTGACTGTTGATCACATCATCCCACGTTCACGCGGGGGCAAGGATCATTGGACGAACACGGCCTGCGCCTGCTATGGCTGCAACCATCGCAAGGGCAACCGCCTGCCCAATGAAGCGGGCATGAAGCTGCGCTGGGAGCCGAGGATGCCGCGCACCAGTTATCTGGTGATCGCCATCGGCAGCGGGCTGGATGCCTGGAAACACTACATCGAGATTGACTGAAAGAGGCCGCACGGCCTCTTTTTTTGTCGCGGGTTCAAAACCTCACCCCTGCTCGCTGCACTCACTTCCCCTCTCCAAAATGAGAGGGGAGGGAGAACCGAAGGTTCGAAAGGGGTGAGGTAAAGCGCGCCATCCCCTGCCGTGAATTTTCAGACACGCTTTAGGGCGCGCAGGTAACGCACGACCAACTGCTGCTGTAGATGTTTTCCCAATAGCTGATGATCCGGTCATCCGGCAGGCTCATATAGCTGATGGGATTGTCGAGCGTATCGTTATAACTGTCCTGCACTGTCGCCTCATAACGAGTCTCCGGCGCGGTAGGCGCGCCCAGCCCAATGAGAATACCGTGCTGTCGATTGGTGTTGAGAAATTGGTCAAATGTGCCTGTACGTGGCGCGCGGCGGGTGGGGAGCGGGGTCAGGCCCGGTGTGGGGGCTGCTTCGTCTGCCATGTCGAAGCGTACCGCGCTGCCGGTGATGGCATTCGGGCCATCGGGCGTGGTGCGGAAGACATAGAACGTGTCGTTATCGCCACGCCAGAGCAGAAAGCCCTTCTCAAAAGGCTGGTAGACCGCCTCGACCGTTTGCGCTTCCGCCAGCGGGCAGAGATTCTCCTGGGGCGCAGCGCCGAAGAAAAAGCCGTCATAGGGGCATGTAATC
Source organism: Anaerolineae bacterium (assembly GCA_041751455.1). Classification (GTDB taxonomy): domain Bacteria; phylum Chloroflexota; class Anaerolineae; order Aggregatilineales; family Phototrophicaceae; genus JAIOHN01. The sequence goes on along the minus strand of JBGSXK010000762.1, from coordinate 1,981 downwards.
TGTACCTGTGTGGTCGCCAGGACGCGATAGCCCGGCAGCCATGCGGAATCCTCTTCGCTGGGGGTGATTAGCCAGAATTCGACATTGTGGATATAGGGCACGGCCTGCGGATCGTCCGGGCTGGTGCGGGTGAGGTTGTGCCGCAGTGATGCCCGCGCAGGCAGGTTTTCGAGGACGACCTCTGGAGCCTGTTTATAAACACCATAGCGTACCTGAATGGACACGCTATCCACGCCGCTGACCTGCCAGCTTAAGCGCACCACCCCATCGCGCTCCACCTCTTCTGGCGCAGCCGTAAAATGCAGCACCTCGATCTCGTCTGCCGCCTGACTGGCTACAGGCGTGCGTGGCGCGCCCAGCATCAGCAGCAGCATTGCAGCAAGCACAAGCGTCTTTTGGGGAAGGGATAACGGGTAAAGGTGGTTTGGTATCCGCATCATTTCGTCCTGTTGAGATTCGCTGTGTTTACTTTAGCATAATCCGGGGAAAAGCATGATTCCAGTTTCTTGAAGCGGCGCAACTTCTGTTTTACACTTGCGTATATGTAATTGCATATATGCGAAAGTGCAGACTGATGTCCCTGTCACATTTAATTCTTGGCCTGCTGGAAGAACAGCCGATGACCGGTTACGACCTGAACAAAGCCTTTGAGCAAACGGCGCAGCACTTCTGGACGACGGAACAAAGCCAGATTTACCGCGCGCTTTACCGAATGGAGGAAAATGGCTGGGTGAATGTTGAAAATGTCATCCAGCACGAGAATCCCAATAAAAAAATCTATCATGTGACGGAGGCGGGGCGCGACGAACTAAGGCGCTGGCTGAGCAGACCTATAGCCACCACGACATTGCGCGAGGGATGGATGGGGCAGGTGTACTTTGGCGGGCAGGTGAAAAACAGCGCGGTGATTGCGGTGCTGGAAGCTTATCGGGATGAGCTGCTGCGGGACCTGGAAGAATCGGAAGCCATCATGACGAGCATCAGTGCTGCTCATGACCTGTCGAAATTGCCGCGCCGCGGGCAGTTCCATCTGCTGGTACTGGATTTTGGCATCAGGGCACAGCGTGACCACATCCGGCATATTCAGTACATGATTGACCGCATTCAGCAATTTCCTGAAGAAGATGACCACACATAAGCTGCAAAAAGGGGGAAACAGACTGTGGAAACACTGGTCGAAGCACGTGGATTGAAGAAAACATACAAACGGAAGGACGGCACAGAAGTACAGGCCGTTAAAGGGATTGACCTGGATATTGGCAAGGGGGAGATTTTCAGCCTGCTGGGGCCAAACGGCGCGGGCAAAACAACGACTATCTCCATGATCAGCGGGCTGGTGACACCTACGAGCGGAGACGCGAAAATCGGCGGTTACTCCATCACGCAGCAGTCCTTGCAGGCGAAAACGCTGTTGGGGGTGATCCCACAGGAGATCGCGCTCTACCCTACTCTCTCTGCTCGCCAGAACCTCGATTTTTTCGGGCGGATGTATGGGATGGGGGGTGTAGAGCTGGGCAGGCGGATTGACGAGGTGCTGGAATTTATCGACCTGAAAGATCGCCAGAATGACAAGGTGGAGACTTTTTCGGGCGGTATGAAGCGCCGGGTAAACATTGGCGTGGGGCTGCTGCACAGGCCTCAGCTTATCTATATGGATGAGCCGACGGTGGGCATTGACCCGCAGAACCGCCGCCGCATCCTGGATACCGTCTTTCGCCTGCGGGACGAGTATGGCATGACGGTGCTGTATACCACACATCTGATGGAAGAATCGCAGGAACTGAGCGACCGGGTGGGCATTATCGATCATGGCGAGATTATCGCTATGGGCACAGTCGATGACCTGGTGCAGCAGGTGGGCGAGGAAGACCGGCTGATCTTTAAAACCGAGATGCAGAACGTGGATGACGCACTGCTGCGACGGATGGAGGTCGATATTCCTGGTATCACCCGCGCGCTGTATGACCCGCCGGGGGCGGGC
>JBGSXK010000761.1:0-2497 GCA_041751455.1 Anaerolineae bacterium | reverse complement strand
GCGTTTACGCCGCTCAACCAGTGTTTCCTCATACTCCCAGGCGTAGCGGCGGCGTTCCACGGAAGGTTTGTTACGTTGCGCGTCATAAGGTGTCAGGCTCATAACAATTGTCCTCTAAACCACTTCTGACAATACAATATTTAGAATATGGCTGGCAGCATGGAGGTCATCAAGCATGTCTCTATAAAACCCGATGTTTTAATTTAACATGAACAGAGGATGGTTGGGTTCGCCCTGATAAAGTTCGGTGGCGTCCGGGCTGGCATAATCAAGTGTCCCCACAGCAATCAGATCCAGGAAGTCGGCCAGGCCGCGCGGGCCAGAAAGATAGGCAAGGGCATCAGCACGATCAATCTGTGCATTGAGCTGCACCAGCCCGATGAAGCTGAGTCCGTTATTATCCAGCGTAGGGACTCCCTGTGCCAGGATGAAGCTGACTCGTAAAGTGCTTACACCTTCGCTTTCGCGCATGGTGCCCTGCCACGTGAGTTCCATCGCGCGCTGGATAGCGGTGTACAGGCTGACCAGCCCGGCCTGAGTGCTGGTGTCGGCATCCTGCGGCGGCTGGAACAGCATGTTGACCACAAACAGATCATCCATTTCGTTCTTACGAATTTCGATGATGTCGATATTTGGGAAGGCAGTTTCGATGCGATCAGCAGCGGCCATGAGGGAGGGATCGCTGTCACCGGTTTTATCCGCCATCACCAGATCGGAGAGTTCAACGACTTCTGATGAGAGTGCTTCGGGGGAGGAGGTATCACCCGACAGGGCACGCAGTCCGGGGAACACGCTGCAACCTGTTGTGAAAACTAACATTAAAACAAGAACCCTTACAACCTTCATACTGCAATCCTCAAGTGACGGAAATGGACGATTATTTTTCAGGTCGGTTCTTTACAATTTATCTATGTTGCTTCATATTTTACACCCGATTTTACCCAATATGCACTTTCTGGCATAATCGGATTTTCAAACTCAGGAAATCTTAACAATGATTGCATTCAATTAGGCATGTTATAAGTTATACTCAGGAGTTAGCTGTATAGTTTAAACAAAAGCCTGATCCTTTTGTTGCCTTCCTCTCGCAAAGTCGCCATGTCCAGATTAATGATTTCTATCATAAGCCTGCTTATGCTCACTCTGACAGCTGCCGCACAGGACCTTCCACCGTGTTTTGAGCGTGAACGCTTTATTGATCCGCCCTGGGTGAATGGGCTGCTGTTTTGCCTTGAGCAGGTCATCCATGATGACAGCGCAGGCGAAATGGGCTTCACCGCGCTGGCGATGGGCGACGACGGCACACTCTATGTCGCGCGTCCTTTGCAAGGACAAATCATGCGGCTGGTGGATGTGAATGGGGATGGCCTGCCGGATGAAGCACAGATAGAGATTGAAGACCTGACGCTGCCTAATGCGCTGACATGGCATGAGGGGGTATTGTATATTGCAGGTGGGGCGAGTGTTTATCGTTGGCAGGCGGGTGAACTTGAAACACTGGTCGATGATCTGCCTGCCGGGGCAGGCTTCTGGACAGGGGGGCTTGCCATCGGCACGGATGAGCGGCTGTATGTGGCAAGTGGAGCGAACTGTGATTTCTGCATACCGGAGGCCGGGCGGGGCGTGATTTACAGCTTCGCGCTGGATGGCAGTGATCGCCAGTTTGTGGCAGAAGGGCTGCGTCAGCCTGCCGCGCTGACCTTTCACCAGGGTAAGCTGTGGGTTGTGGACAGCGCCCGCACTGCCCTGTTCAATACACCTGATCTGGACGAACTCAACTACGTGACACCAGGGGCGCATTTCGGCTGGCCTTACTGTGCAGGCGCAAACAATATCCCTGACCTGCCGGGCGAGTTTGACTGCACACAGGCGACTCCGCCTGTATTCACTTTCCCCACTGGCAGCAATCCGCTAGCACTGGCTGCTTACCCACACGCGCTCTTTCCCTCGCTGCAAAATCACCTGCTTGTCATCCTCGGCGGTACATCGAGCCAGGTGGACTTACGCGGCTTCGGGCTGGTGGCGGTTAATATGGATGAAGGGGGACAACCCACGGGCTATGATTTGGTTATCCCCGCGGAAACATATAACGTGCAGGGGTTTACGCTGAAGGAGATGAATTACCGCACCAGTGGCTTCTGGCCGCGCCATCCCTTTGGCGTAGCCGTCAGCCCGCAGGGTTGGGTTTATGTCAGCGTGGGTGGCGGGCGGATTCTTGTGCTGCGTCCCGTGGCATAAATGACTGACATTTCATTTCACATTGCTGTAGATATCCCTGATAGGCCTTCACTGAACGATCCGTGACTTCGCCGCCGGGCAGCCTCTACGCTGAGGGCAAAGTCTGCGCCAGCACCGTATTGATCATCACATCGACAAAATGCGCGGGTTCGTCCCACAGCGGTGTATGGGCAGAGTCTTCGAACCAGATCAGTTCCTTGTGGGGGGCTTCCAGCATGTCGAAGTATTCTTCGAGCAGTGCGTTCATCGCGTTGACATC
>JBGSXK010000760.1:0-2598 GCA_041751455.1 Anaerolineae bacterium | reverse complement strand
TCATGTGACTGACCTGGATGCAGTCACTGGCTGCACGGTAATTCTGTGCCCGGAGGGCACCGTCGGCGGGGTCGATCAACGTGGAGGCGCGCCGGGCACTCGTGAAACAGATTTGCTGCTTCCTTCGCATTTAGTCGAGTTTGTGAATGCCGTAATGCTGTCTGGTGGCAGTGCATATGGCCTGGGGGCAGCGGATGGTGTGATGCGCTATCTTGAGGAGCGGGGTGTGGGCTATCCCATCGCACAGTCGGTTGTTCCTATTGTTCCGGCAGCGATCCTGATGGATTTAAATATTGGCCGACCTGATATACGACCCGATGCTGCGATGGGCTATCAGGCCTGTCTGTCTGCCAGTGCTAGCCCAGTGGTGCAGGGGAGTGTAGGCGCGGGAACAGGCTGTACTGTCGGGATAGGTGGCGAACTGGAATATAAGACCAAGGGCGGCATTGGCAGCGCGTGTCTCTACCTGGACGATGAACTGGTTGTGGCAGCGCTGATGGCTGTGAACGCGGTGGGTGATGTGCTGGACACCCAGGGACGGGTGATTGCTGGTGTACGGCAGGCTCCCCACAGCATGGAATTTCTGGGCGCGCTGGAGGTGTTACGTAGTCTCGCCAGGATGACTGTACCCCCAGCCACGCGGAGTAATACCGTGATTGGTGTGGTGGCGACCAATGCCCGGTTGACTAAAGAACAGGTCAATAAGATCGCTCAGATGGCACACGATGGCCTAGCGCGGGCGGTGAACCCTGCTCATACAATGTCCGATGGTGATACAATCTTCGCGCTGGCCACGGGTCACATTCCAGCCAATGTAACGACGGTGGGGGCTTTCGCCGCAGAGGCGACGGCGCAGGCCATACGAAACGGCATTTATCATGCAACTTCCCTGGGCGGCGTACATGCGATAAGGGATTAAGTATTATTAACAGAAATACTCCTGGTTCTTAATAATTTTTTATCAATCTGCTGATAGCCTTCGGACGTTATGAATATGTCTAATCCGAAAAGAGATTCAATGACAAAGGTCGTAATTGTCGAAGATGACGAAAATCTGGCGCGTAACCTGTCAGAAAAGCTGCGCAGCGAAGGATTTAACGTTATCACTTCCGGGGATGGTGAGGACGGGCTGGATCGCATTCGTTCAGAACATCCTGATTTAATTGTGCTGGATATTATGCTGCCGCGTCTGGATGGCCTGAGTGTCTGCCGGATTATCCGCCATGATGCAGCCACTGCCCACATCCCCATTATTATCCTCACTGCGCGCAGCACCGAGGTTGATAAGATTGTGGGGCTGGAAAGCGGGGCAGATGATTACATCGTTAAGCCCTTTAGCCTGGGCGAATTTCTAGCGCGGGTGCGGGCGGTGCTGCGGCGGGTGCCGGGGCGTACTGTGCCCCAGGATGAGCTGTTATCCACTAACCTCCGCCTCAGTCTCACTGGCCGCCGCTTTTTTAAAGAAAGCGAAGAGATTAAGCTGAGCAACAAGGAGTTTGACCTTCTTGCGGAGCTGATGCGCAATAAGGGTGCTGTACTCTCGCGTGATCTGATCCTCACCAAAGTATGGGGATACGACTATTTTGTGGATAAGCGTACCGTCGATGTGCATGTGCGCTGGCTGCGTGAGAAGATCGAAGATGACCCCTCCAATCCACGCCGGATTGTCACTGTCCGCGGCGTAGGCTACCGCTTTGAGGGCTGACCCTGCCCAAACTCCCCGGCTCACTTATAATAATTACACCTGACCTCTGTTTATGCCGCTCGTAAGATTGCTGAGCAGGATGGATTCGCGATGGAAACTCAAAATCGGCCACAACCCACAATCGAAGAATTGCAGCAGCGCTTGCAGCAGATGGAACAGGAATGGACTTACAAACAGGCGCTTATGCTGACGCTGGCAAATGCAGCTTATGATCCACTCATTGTGATGGACGAACAGCATCAGATTATCGCCATTAACGACAGCGCGGAAACGTTGTTCAATCGGCAGCGGCCTATTGGAGAGACTCTTATCCAGCTTACCGGCTCAGAAGAGCTGGATATGCTCGTCAGCGAGGCGCTACTGCACCAGGAAGAAGTATTTGAGGAACAACTGCCTATCGATAAACGGGTTTACCGGGTGCGTATCGGGGTGATGCGCCGGGATGGTAATCTGTTTATTGGGATGGCCTTCCAGGATGTGACCGAACTCATACGCCTGAATCGTGCCCGCCGTGATATGGTCGCTAACATCTCGCACGAGCTGCGCCACCCTATTGCCAATATCCGCCTCTCGATTGACAGTCTCTTTCATGAGCAGGAAAAGCCCAAGCGCAAGGACAGCATTAACACCCTCCGCGCCATCGCCCGTGAAACAGACGCGCTGTTGTGGATGGCTGATGAGCTGCTTGATCTGTCAATGATCGAATCCGGGCAGGCGATCCTGCGCATGGTGCCGGTGTCGGTGCGCGAAATCGCAGATGAGTCTGTTGAGCGCATTGCTGACCAGAGCCAGGAAAAAGATCTCGAAATCGTGCATGACATTCCCAAGAAGCTCCAGGCATTGTGTGACCGTGACAAGACCCGCCGGGTGTTGATTAACCTGCTGCATAACGC